>JAGVEE010000091.1 GCA_020058405.1 Sphingobacteriales bacterium | reverse complement strand
TGGAACTACTCTGTTTGCATCTTCAGAATTTCCTGCAACAATTTGAGTTCTATTACCTGTTGTAGTTGGGAAACCTGTATAAGCTAAACTACTTCCGTTATCACTTGCAGTAGTAATAGTTTGTAATTGTCCGGTTGTTCCACTATGTGTAGTCCAATTGTTTGCGGTTAAAGCACCTGTACCTGTAAAAGGTATATGGTTGGTTGCAACAAATGGTGCGTTTACAGTAATAATACCTGTCATACCTCCATGTGCAGTACACTCATATGGTACTGTACCCGCTGCTAACATTTTTATTTTGTAAATAGAATTTACACCTCCAGAACCATCCATGTTTACTAATGGAATAGTAGTTCCGTTCAATGATTGAGTAGGGTGGAACCCGCTAACCCAAACAAATTTAATGGTATCGCCAACTAAACAAGTTACGTTCGCTGGTACATAAAGATTACCTCCATCGCCAACGTTGATGGTGTAGGTACTCTGCGCAAAACTTATCGTACTGGCTAATAGACCGAATACGAAAATTGCTTTCGAAAGTAGATTTTTGATCATATTTATTTTTTAGATTATTTACAATATTATAACACGCAAATATAAAGATATGTATATTAATTAATTGTTAAGCATTGATAAATGTAACAAATATTTCCTCACATTTTATCCCCAAAAACCTTTATGTTAGGTAAATGTTGTTGAAACATATACATTTGTAATATGAACCGGGAATCAAAATCACTTGAATTAGTAATAGAGTCGAATAAATTAGTAGGTAAAGACTTAGAAATTGCAATTAAAGTACTTAATAAACAGAGAATTAGCATCGATGATGCTATTTATTTATACGAACATTCGGAACTATCTTATGTAGGCCTATTGGCTAATTATATTCGTGAAGAAAAAAATGGTGATTTTACATACTTTAATCGCAATTTCCACATTGAGCCTACTAATATTTGTGTTTTTACTTGTAAATTTTGCTCTTACTCTCGATTATTGAAACAAGCCGACGAAGGTTGGGTGCTCAGCAAGGAGCAAATGTTAGACATTATTAGGTCGTATAAAGATAAACCTGTTACAGAAGTTCACATAGTTGGCGGAGTACACCCCAAATTAACTCTCGAATTTTTCTGCGATTTATTTAAATCTATAAAAGAAATTAGTCCTAATTTACACATTAAAGCTTTTACAGCAGTAGAATATGAATACATGTTCCGCAAAGCAAAAGTAAGTGTGGAGGAAGGCTTAAAAATAATGATGGAAGCTGGCTTAGATTCTATTCCTGGTGGTGGTGCTGAAATTTTCGACGAAGTTTTACGTGCCGAAATCTGTGGCGACAAAGCAACTACCGCACAATGGTTAGAAATACATGAAACTGCTCATAAATTAGGATTAAAATCTAATTGCACCATGTTATATGGTCACTTAGAAAGCTATGCACACAGAGTGGATCATATGAACAGACTACGTGAATTGCAAGATAAAACAGGTGGTTTTAATACCTTTATTCCATTAAAATTCAGAAATAAAGACAATGAAATGTCGAACGTTCCAGAAACTAGTGTAATCGAAGATTTGAAAAATTATGCTGTAGCCCGAATTTTCTTAGACAATTTTGAACACATAAAAGCATATTGGCCAATGATTGGCAGGTCAACAGCTCAATTGTCACTATCTTTTGGGGTTGATGATATTGATGGTACTATTGACGATACAACTAAGATATATTCGATGGCAGGATCTGAAGAACAAAACCCTCAATTAACTACACAGCAATTGGTAGAGTTAATTACTAATGTTGGCAGGCACCCAATAGAAAGAGGAACACTATATGATGTAGTACAAGATTATAAGGATTATGATTTTAGTAAGGAAAATAATGGGCAAGGTTTCGTAGAACTTCCTATATTAAACTAATATGGAGCTATACATCATTCGTCACGGAGAAACAGATTTTAACAAAAGAGGAATTGTGCAAGGTAGAGGAGTGGATTCTGACTTGAATGAAATTGGTAAACGCCAAGCACATCAATTTTACAAAGCATACCATCATATAGAATTCGATAAAATAATTACCTCCACACTAAAACGCACACACCAAACAGTCGATGCCTTTATAAACAAAGGTATTCCTTGGGAACAACGAGATGGTTTTGATGAGTTAGATTGGGGTGTAAACGAAGGCAGAGAAGCTACCAAAGAAATGAAAGAAGAGTTCTATCAATTAACTAAAAGTTGGATGAACGGACATTTGCATCTTAAGTTTCCTGGTGGAGAAAGTCCGATTGAAGTTAACGAACGTCAAAACCAAGTGCTTCAACAATTAATTGAGCAACATCAGAATTTTAATAAAATATTAATTTGTATGCATGGCAGAGCTATGCGTTTATTACTTTGCCAATTGTTAGATTTGCCGCTTAGTAATATGGATAATTTCCCACATTCGAACGTCTCTTTATACCGTTTAAAATACAAAGATGGTAAATTTGAGATGCTCGATTTTAATAAAACAGACCATTTTCATGTCTAAAACAAAAGTATCTGTAGTTTCCTATTTAAATTCTAAAGTATTTATAAAAGGCTTGGTTCCAAATGCTCTTGAAGAATTTGAAATTAGCCTTGATATTCCCTCACTTTGTGCACAAAAATTAATAGAAAATACCGTTGATATCGGACTTATTCCTGTTGCCGTAATACCCGAAGTAGCTAATGCAAACATTATTTCTAATTATTGTATTTCTGCGGATGGTGCTGTAAATTCTGTGTTTCTTTTTTCTAATACAGAACTGCACAAAATCAATAAAATATATTTAGACAAACATTCACGCACCTCTAATTTATTATGCATTATTTTGGCCTCAGAATATTGGAATCTTAAGGTTGTTTTTACTGATGAAAATTTCGATGAAATTAGCTTAAAAGAAGGGGAGGGCTTTGT
>JAGVEE010000368.1 GCA_020058405.1 Sphingobacteriales bacterium | reverse complement strand
TTAAGATTTGATAATTCGTCTTTTGTTTGCGACCAGTTGTTCCAGGTAATTCCTAAACCTGCCACACTTGCAATTAATAAGGCTAATGATGCTGCAAAAGCAAACTTATAACTAGGTTTTTCTGGCTTAGTCAATGGTATAACTTTTGCTTCTTCTTGTATATTTTGTGGAGTTGTATTCAACTCTACAATCTCTTCTTTAGGCTGAATTTTTTGTCCAACGCTTTGTAACTTTACGTTTTTCAATAATTCATCTTTTAAAGAAGCACGCGGACCCGTATGTAAGTCATTTGCTAAGGCAAAAAAACTAGCTTCAATTTCATCCAGTTCTTGCTTTACTTCTGGATATAGTTGAGCCATGTGCTCCACTTCGCGCATCTCCTGATCGGATAATGCCCCCGAAACGTATAGTTCCAATACTCCGGTTGCTATGTATGCTTGTATATCCACTTAATTAAAATATTTTCTTAGTTCTATAATTGCTGCTCTAATCCTCGTTTTTACAGTACCAAGCGGCATATCTAAATGCTCTGCAACTTCGGCATGTGTAAATCCGTTGAAATAGATCAACTCTATCAATCTTTTTTGTTCGGGTTTCAAGTTATCTACCAAACTTTTTATTCCTAAAGTGTCGGGGTTTAACTTGTTGCTCATTCGAACATCTATTCCACTTACGTGATTTTCGATATCTTGGTTTTGGTTCTGGTTTCTGAATTCTTTTGAACGTACTTTATCTATTGCCATGTTACGTGCAATGTTGCTCATCCAAGTATACAAACGACCTTTTGTAGTATCGAACATATCAAAAGAATTCCATACTTTGATGTACATTTCTTGTAATACATCCTCTGTGTATTCTTCGTTTTGTAATACTTGGTAAATAATATTGTACAATGCTTTTGAATAATGATCGTACAAATATTCTAAACCTGCCGTATCTTTTATTTTTAAAAGATAGACCAATTCTTCTTCAGAAATTTTACCAGTAATTCTAGGTGTCAATGGTTGCGATTAAAATTCAAATAAATGTTTTTCTGCATGGTATGATGAACGCACCATTGGTCCACTCTCCACCACCCTAAATCCTTTTTGCATGCCTATTTCTTTATACTTTGCAAACTGATCCGGATGGATGTATTCAATTACACTGTGATGCTTTCTGGTAGGTTGTAAATATTGGCCAAGCGTTAATATATGTACGCCATTGTTTAATAGATCGTCCATTGATTCTAGCACTTCATCTTCCGTTTCACCTAATCCCAACATAATGCCCGATTTAGTACGTAAGCCTGCTTCCGAAATATGTTTCAAACACTCTAAACTTCTGTCGTATTTTGCTTGTATTCTTACTTCTTTGGTTAACCTTCTAACGGTTTCTAAATTGTGTGATACTACTTCTGGAGCTTCTTCTAACACTCTTGCTAAATTATCCCACTGACCTTTAAAATCTGGTAATAAAGTTTCTAAAGTTGTTAATGGTGATTTTTCGCGAATGGCTTTAATCGTTTCTGCCCATATAATAGAACCTCCATCTTTTAAATCGTCTCTATCTACAGAAGTAATTACGCAATGTTTCACATTCATTAATTGCACAGAGGTGGCCACTCTTTCAGGTTCCTCTAAATCAACTGCAAGTGGTCTGCCGGTTGCTACTGCACAAAAAGAACAAGAGCGAGTACATATGTTTCCTAAAATCATAAAGGTTGCTGTACCTGCGCCCCAGCATTCGCCCATATTAGGGCAATTACCACTCTCACAAATAGTATGCAGTTTATGCTTGTCAACCAAACTCCTTACGTGTGCGTATTCTTTACCTACTGGTAATTTTACACGTAACCACTCTGGTTTTCTTTCTTTTTTTTCTTCTGATATAACTGGTAAATCAATCATTTTACAAAACTAATATTTTTTGCCGAAAGTGAATGTTGCATACAAAGAGACGAACGTAGATTTGTTTTCTAAATTCTGAAAGTCGGCC
This sequence comes from Sphingobacteriales bacterium, assembly GCA_020058405.1. GTDB lineage: Bacteria > Bacteroidota > Bacteroidia > Sphingobacteriales > Sphingobacteriaceae > CAJBVG01. The sequence goes on along the minus strand of JAGVEE010000368.1, from coordinate 734 downwards.
ATAATTTGTACCGGTTTAAAAAACTGGTCGATTACTCCACCCACTTCTAAATTCAAAATTCTATCATCTTTTGCGCTCCAATCAAAATTTAAACCCGATTTAATATACAATCCAGTGTTCAAATTTAATTCGTCGAATCCTCTAGTAAACCCAGAGTATCCTAAAATGTTCGTTTCGTTGTGTTGAAATTTGTCAAACTTCTCAGATACAATGTCTGGATTGAAAGGATTTCCGCTGTCTTTTATAATTTCCAAATATATTGGCTTTAATAAGCCCCAAGAAATACCGCCCATAAAAGTGGCACTAATTTCTACACCTTCTTTCGGCGCTCTATCAAATACCAATAAATTAGTTCCAACGCCAGTTCTTATGTTGTAGAAAGAATTCTGTTTCCCGTACACATATAGTTTAGAATTATTGAAATAAGGGTTTGAAGTTTTAAATTCTTTAGGATGTTTGATGTTAGATATTTCTGTTTCAAACTGAATTTTTAAAAAATTTTGTGTGATGATTGCATGACGCAAAATGAGTCCGAAACCTCTGTTGCTGATGGTTCCACCACCCGACCATTCTTTTTTATATACGAAACGGTTGTCTTCATCAGGTTTAATGCCTGAACCCTCTATTTGCGGAATGTTCTGCGAAATAGCAATCTTCGTTATACTTAATAGTACAAATACGAGAAAGGCCTGAAAAAACAATTTACTTCGCATATTCAATATTAAACATTATTT
>JAGVEE010000414.1 GCA_020058405.1 Sphingobacteriales bacterium | reverse complement strand
CCCTGGCAATTATGCCGATAAGAAAAAGTTTGAAAATATAGAATACACCCAATCAGAATACAACGCAGAACTCGATCGTATTAGAAAAAAGTTTGAGCCATTAGTGAAAATTTGTAAAGAATATGGAACGGCGATGCGTATTGGCACTAACCACGGTTCACTCTCGGATCGTATTATGAGCTGGCATGGAGATACACCATTGGGTATGGTAGAATCGGCAATGGAATTTATAAGAATGTGCGAGGATATGAATTACTATAATTTAGTAGTTTCTATGAAATCTAGTAACGCACAAGTGATGGTTCAAGCATATCGATTACTAATAGAAACCATGGCCAAAGAAGGGATGAACTATCCTTTACATTTGGGCGTAACAGAAGCAGGAGATGGGGAAGATGGTAGAATAAAATCGGCTGTTGGTATTGGAACATTATTAGAAGATGGAATAGGAGATACCATTAGAGTTTCTTTAACTGAAGAACCAGAATTTGAAGCACCTGTAGCAAAAGCTTTTGCCGATAGATATGTATTGCGTGCAAAAGAAACTATAAAAGCGAATGAACTAGGTATAGAAATTTTGTTGCCCGAAAATTTTAATCCATACGAACACACACGTCGCCATACCAAAGATTTAGGTTTACTCGGAGGTCATCATGTACCTATTGTAATTGCTGATTTATCTCATTTAATCTTAAATGAACCCTTGCAACTTTCGCAAATTGGCTATACCTACTCGGCATTGCTCGATAAATATAACATGAGCGATTTAGCTGCAGACATAGCTTACTTAGGCGACAATGTACCTGAATATAATTTCCCTGGAAATTTGAGGAAATTGTATAATTATAAGAAATGGATTGAATTAAAGGAAAATGGAAATAAGGAATTAGAAAATAGTATTCCATTGATAAATGTTAAGGAGTACAGCAATGTTGATGTAGCCGAATTACCAATGCATTTTGTGCTTGCAAAACCTACTGAATTAACTGATGAATTGATTAAGAAATTAAATAGCGATAAAACTGTTTGCTTAGTTTTAGAATCGGAACTACCTAACCGAATGGCTTCGCAACGTGAAGTTTTCTTTAAATTATTAACGTTAAATTATGAAGTACCTGTAATTACAAAAAACAACTATTATAATTTAAGCTTAGACGAATTGCAATTATATGCCGCTACAGATTTTGGGGCATTGTTGATAGATGGTTTTTCTGATGGAATTTGGCTTTCGGCAGACAAAGATTTATCGTTACGAGTAATAAATTCTATATCATTCGGAATATTACAAGCAAGCAGAACCCGAATTTCTAAAACAGAATATATTTCATGCCCATCTTGCGGGCGTACACTTTTTGATTTGCAAGAAACAACGCAATTGATTCGTTCTAGAACCGACCATTTAAAAGGAATTAAAATTGGAATAATGGGCTGTATTGTAAACGGACCAGGCGAAATGGCTGATGCTGATTATGGATATGTGGGAACAGGACCAGGAAAAATAACCTTATACCGAGGCAAAGAAGTGATGCGAAAAAATGTAAATACCGAGAACGCAGTAGATCAATTAATTGAACTAATTAGAGAAGACGGCAATTGGATTGAAAAATAGTTAGTGTACTTTTTACAATTATTAAATAACATTTATTATCTTTAGGTGTTATTATTGAAAAAATTGATATGTCGAGTCCTATTAAAACTATTGGAGTAATGACTTCTGGCGGCGATTCGCCAGGAATGAACGCAGCTATAAGAGCGGTAGTAAGAGCAAGTCTTTCTTACGGAGTTCAGGTATACGGTATTAAAAGAGGGTATGAGGGGATGATTGATGGTGATATAATTCCGATGGTATCTAATTCTGTTAGTAATATTATACAACGTGGAGGCACCATTTTAAAGTCGGCACGAAGCGAACGATTTAGAACAGTAGAAGGAAGAGCTCAAGCATACGAACAATTGAAAAAGCATGGAATTGATGCTGTGGTTGCAATTGGTGGTGATGGTACATTTTCTGGAGCCTTACAATTTAATAAAGAACACGATATTCCATTCGTAGGAATACCAGGTACTATAGATTGCGATTTATACGGAACAGATTATACCTTAGGTTTTGACACTGCTGTAAACACAGCTGTGGATGCTATTGATAGAATTAGAGATACAGCCGACTCTCACGATCGTTTATTTTTTGTGGAAGTAATGGGCAGAGATGCCGGTTTTATTGCCTTATACTCTGGTATCGCAGGTGGTGCAGAAGCAACCTTAATTCCAGAATCTAAAACAGATTTGAACTCATTAATGACCATGTTGAGCAAAGGTTGGGAGCGCAAAAAATCATCGATGATTGTGGTAGTTGCAGAGGGAGATGAAATTGGTGGTGCTTACCAAATGGCTGAACGTGTAAAAGAAAAATTTAATTATTACGATATACGAGTGAGTGTGCTAGGGCATATTCAAAGAGGAGGAAGTCCGAGCTGTGCAGATAGAGTATTAGGAAGCAGAATGGGAGTGGCAGCAGTAGAAGCTTTATTAGCAGGCCGAGTGCAAATTATGATTGGCATTGTAAACAACCATATTCATTATACTTCTTTAGAGAAAGCAGTAAAACATAATCAAGATATTGATATGAATTTATTGAAGCTTGGAGAAATATTAACGTCGTAGTTTATTCTACAAATGTTTCATGCATAATTTCTTTTAGTCTATCAATTTCAAGTTTAGATAAATCAATAATCTTCTTTATTATTCTTGATTTATCAATTGTTCTAATCTGATCTAGTACAATCCAACCATTTATTTTCTTTTGATTTAATTCAATTCTTGTTGGATATGGTTTAGAACTACTTGTAATTGGTGCAATTACAATTGTCTTTAAATATTTATTCATTTCGTTTGGAGAAATTACCACACAAGGCCTTGTCTTCTTTATTTCACCACCAACTGTTGGGTCTAAATTCACCAACAAAATTTCATATTGTTTTATTTCCATTCTTCAAAATCTTCATCACTAAAAACATCGTCTATTATAAGTTGGTCATCTCCATTTTCACTCATCAATTTGAATGCCTTTTCCCAACCTTTTCTTGGTGTTGAGGTAGGCTTTAAAATAATTCTACCTTTTTCCAATATTATTTCAATAGATTCTTTTATATCATATTGATCTAAAATTGCTTTGGGTAAACGGATTCCTTTTGAATTTCCAATGG
>JAGVEE010000095.1 GCA_020058405.1 Sphingobacteriales bacterium | reverse complement strand
TAAAACAAAACAGTACCCACTAGTATCACCAACACACTTGGTATAACAATGTTAAATACTTGCCATCTTAATTTTTCTTTTTTAATGCGTTCAGAATCTAACATGCGCAACTTCACTTCTTTAGATCGTGCTGATATCAAATTATAATCATCGGCCAACCAATCAACGGCATTCTGAACAAATATACTATTCGAAAAAGTTCTTCTTGTAAACCTATCAAACCCTAATGGATACACAGCACTGTCTCTTGGCGAAAAATAATTTTTAATAATATCTCCATCAGAAACAACAATCATTCGTGTCGTTTTACTCTCCTCTAAAAATTTAGCATTTTCATTTTTCGAAATCAATCTGTTTTTAAATACAGAGGTAAACGTACCTTCTAAAGCAACGGCAGTTATCATATTTTTTTTAATAAACTGTTGAGGATTGGGTTCTATAGAAAGCATTTGCAAAGCAACTCTTACCGGTGCATTTAACACTTTAGTATAGTTTGATGATTGCAACAAAGGTGTTTTAATAATTTTAGGAACATCTATCGTATCTATTGTACTAGCAAACTCTGAACGTACCCCATCTAAATTTTTAGCTACTGGATGTGTACTGTTCGGAATAAAGATTGGATAAAATAACCAAGGAAATAATTCTTGTTGCGGCTGAGCTCCTACATTGCCTGTAATTACTGGTATTGGCGCGCATTGTATGTCTTGTATTAAATCTGTATTTACACGCACTCCATACCTAAATAATTGATCTTCTATATTTAATTGATAGGTACTTGTAAGCATCATTTGCTCTGCTCCCAAGCTATCCATATCAGCATTTAATGGATCAATCATCCATAATATTCTTCCTCCATTCATTACATACTGATCGAGATTGAATTTCTCGGCTTCTGTAAATACTTGTGTAGGACGAGCTATTATTAATGTTTTGTATGGAAATAAATCTTGCGGGCTTGTTTGTTTTAAATTCACAAAATCAACTTCATAATACGTTCTAAGCGTTTTTATAATGTCGCCAGTTTTAAAGGTATCTAACTCACCATGCCCTTGTATAAATGCAATGCTTGGGCGACTCAACTGAGTAACTTTCTTTATGTTGTTTACAATTTGAAACTCTAAATTAATTACCGAATTATTTAACACTTCATCTGCTGAATTTGCAACAGACGAACTTTGTAATAGTTGAAAAGCTTGCTCTCTGCCTCTGTATGTAACAATAGCTCCTGGTATTATTAATTGCTGACTTTGCCCATTCTCATCTCTAACCTGTACGTTTATGGGTGTTAATCCTTTTTTGGCTAATTGCTGTATAATTTCTTCTTTTACTTTTGGATCGGCTTCATCTGTAGCGTTAATAAATTCGTATTCTAAATTAGTACCCGCATACGCTTTTAAATCGTCGAGAGTTTCTTTAGTTGCATTGCGTAAACGTTTAAATCCTGCAGGAAATTCTCCTTCTAAGTAAACTTGCACATACACAACATCCTCTAAATTTTTCATGTAAGATTTACTCGCATCAGAAAGTGTAAATCTTTTTTCTTTCGTAAAATCTATTCTGAAAAATGCTAAAGTAGAAATAAAATTAGCCAGTATAATTATAAGCACTAGTACCACCAAAGAGGTCCATGCTTGTTTTTTAAAATTTGATGATTTTCTCTTTTCCATATTACCACTTTCTGCTTTCCAAAATTATTTTGGTTAACAAAATAAAGAAACTAATAAAACCTATAAAATATACTCCATCTCTTGAGTCGAAAACTCCCCTACTCATAGAAAGGTAATGTTCATTAATGCCTAAGGCTGATATCACATTGTCTACTTTACCAAATAAATCAAGTTTGCTAAATGAATCGAAACCTGCATAACTTATAAAACAGATAAAAACAGCGAGTATAAAAGATACAATTTGATTGTCGCTTAACGATGATGCAAAAATTCCAATGGCCACCATGCTTCCAGCTAAAAATACCAAACCAATGTATGAACCAATTACTGCGCCACTATCAATATTTCCTTTTACACTTCCTAATTGGTAAACAGTAATATAATAGAGTATGGTGGGAAGTATTGATAATATTGTAATTGTTAATCCTGCGAAATATTTACCTAAAATAATATGCAATTCGCTAATTGGTTTTGTAACTAATAATTCGATGGTGCCTGTTTTATTTTCTTCAGAAAGAGAACGCATTGTAATGGCAGGTATCAAAAATAAAAACACCCAAGGGGCAATGTTAAAAAAACTATCCATGCTCGCAAAACCATACTCCAGTATAGAAGTATCTGGGAATACCCAAACAAACATGCCCGTTACCAATAGAAAAACTACTATGGATATATAAGCGATGAGTGAACTAAAAAATCCTGCAAGTTCTTTTTTAAAAATCGTCAGCATCTTTGTTTATTAATTATTTTTTTTAGTTAATCTGCGGAAAACATCTTCCAATTTTTCCTCTTCTTTTTGTATGCTTAACAGCACCAAATTATTTTTTACAGCAAATTCGAAAATAGCTGTTCTCACTTGTTCATCATTTGCGGTAGTTAATAACCATAATTGGTCGGTAACTTTGTTTGCTTTCTTAACCCCAGCAATACTTTCAAGCTTTTGGTGTTCAATTTCTTTATCAAATTCTACCTTAAATACAAACTCACCAACGGTATGTTGCTGTAAGTTTTTAGTATCATCATTAGCAACAATTTTACCTTTATTGATAATTACTACTTGGTCGCAAATGGCTTCTACCTCTTGCATAATATGTGTAGAGAGTATCACCGTTTTTTCTTGACCAATTTTTTTGATGAGTTTTCTGATTTCAGATAACTGATTCGGGTCTAAACCAGAAGTAGGTTCATCCAAAATTAATACATCAGGGTTATGAATCATTGCTTGAGCTAAGCCTACACGTTGACGATAGCCTTTGCTGAGTTCTGCAATTTTTTTATGCTGCTCACGCTCTAAGCCAGTAAGCTGAATCATTTCCTGAATTCTTGCTTTTGGGTTTTTCATGCCATGCATACCCGCCACAAACGCTAAATATTCTTTCACATACATTTCTAAGTAAAGCGGATTATGCTCTGGCAAATAGCCAATGCGTTTACGCACTTCCATAGAATGAGTATTGGTATCAAAACCACATACACTTACATTACCTGAAGTAGCAGGAATGAAGCAAGTGATAATTTTCATGGTGGTAGACTTCCCTGCCCCATTAGGACCTAAAAATCCGAGTATTTTACCGGGTTCTGCCGTAAACGAAACCTCGTCGACCGCTTTCTGGTTCCCGTATACTTTACTTAAACGATTAACTATTACCGACACGTTTATCTGTTTTTGAGCACGAAAGATAAGTATTTTATCTTATTGGGTAGCGATTTATAAAATTATATCTTTGCTGCATGAGTACTAGAGAAGATATTTTTAAAAATGTGGTTTCGCACTCGAAAGAGTACGGATTTGTATTTCAGTCGAGTGAGATATATGATGGCTTAAGTGCAGTATACGACTATGGCCAATTAGGCGCTGAGTTAAAGAACAATATAAAAACCTATTGGTGGAAATCGATGGTGCAAATGAATGAGAATATTGTAGGCATTGATTCTGCGATATTTATGCACCCGAAAATTTGGAAAGCATCTGGGCACGTGGATGGTTTTAACGACCCAATGATTGATAATAAGGATTCTAAAAAGCGCTATCGTGCTGATAATCTTTTAGAAGACCGTATTACAAAGTACGAGCGAGATGGCAAAACTCAAAAAGCAGCCGAATTGCAAGAGGCTTTGGATAATGCCTTAAAATCTGACGATTTGAGCATTTTAAAGCAATTAATTATCGACCACGAAATTGCTTGCCCTATATCTGGCACTAGAAATTGGACAGATGTTCGCCAATTTAACTTAATGTTTAGCACACAATTTGGTTCTTTAGCTGAAGATGCTGAAGCAGTATATTTAAGACCCGAAACAGCACAAGGTATTTTTGTGAATTTCTTAAACGTGCAGAAATCTGGCCGTATGAAAATTCCATTCGGAATTGCACAAATTGGTAAGGCCTTTAGAAATGAAGTAATTGCTCGCCAGTTTATTATGCGTATGCGTGAGTTCGAACAAATGGAAATGCAATTTTTTGTTCGCCCAGGTACAGAAATGGAATGGTACAAACATTGGAAAGAAGCACGTTTGAAATGGCATTTAGCCTTAGGCACTCCAGCAGAATCTTACCGCTACCACGACCATGCAAAACTTGCTCATTATGCAAATGCAGCGGTTGATATTGAGTATGAATTCCCTTTCGGGTTCAAAGAAGTGGAGGGCATTCATTCTCGTACAGATTTCGATTTAAAACAACACCAAGAATTTTCGGGTAAAAAAATGCAGTTTTTCGATCCTGAAATCAATCAGAATTACATTCCGTATGTTATTGAAACCTCTATTGGTTTAGACCGTATGTTTTTATTAACGATGTGTAATGCTTATAAAGAAGAAGATTTGAGTGAAGGCGATAAAACAGATTCGCGTGTGGTGTTGAAATTTCACCCAGCCTTGGCACCAGTAAAAGCTACGGTTATGCCATTAACAAAAAAAGATGGCTTGCCAGAAAAAGCGAGAGAAATAATGAACATGTTGAAATTAGATTTTAATGTTCAGTATGATGAAAAAGATTCGATTGGCAAACGTTATCGCAGGCAAGATGCTATTGGTACACCATTTTGCATTACGGTTGATTATGAAAGCTTGGAGAACAATACCGTTACCATTCGCCACAGAGATAGCATGCAGCAGGAAAGAATTTCTATAGATGCATTGCATGGGATGATTGCGGAGAATACAGGATGGGCGCAGCTTTTGAGATAACTGTACATTGTACTTTGTACATTGTACATTGTACATTGTACTTTGTAGATGCAATGTAGTACAAAATCGCTTCGACCTTTCGAATCTTCGACATTTCGATTATCTCAACCTACTAAGCTCTTCCCATCAATACTGTAAATTTTAAAATAAAAGGGTGCGACTGATTATATTGAAAGCATAATGTATAATCCGTAGCACTTAGTATATAAAGAAGATACATCAACTGGCTTTTTTATTTTTAAATTTACAGTATTGAAAAAATAATCTTTCATCCTTTAATTTTTTGAATAAAAAAGCTAGTGAATAATTCGAAATCTAAATAATTATTG
>JAGVEE010000374.1 GCA_020058405.1 Sphingobacteriales bacterium | reverse complement strand
GTGAAATCGGTGGTCAATTTGGACCGGATTGAGGGGGTCAATTTAACCGGTATTTGCACACACTGTACTACTATAAATATTTTTTTTAAAAGCACTGAAGAATCGGCTTTTTATTTTGAGCTACATGATAATGGTATTGGTTTCGATGTAAATAATTCTTTTAAAAATGGGCATTATGGCATTCAAAACATGGAGGCAAGAGCAAAAGAATGTAATGCCAATTTTTATATAAAGTCTGCTCCTAATGAAGGCACAACACTCATTTTAACATATAATAGGTAATATTATACTACAAGTGTAGTATATAACAAGCTAATTGCAAACTCGATTTTTATATAATATTTCTTATTATGATAAACGTAGGCATTGTAGACGACAAACAATATAATAGAGTTTCTTTATCAGAGAAGATGCAAGAAGATGATATGATAAAGATATTGTTTTTAGCATCAAATGGTGAGGATTGCTTAGCTAAATTAAAAGAAAGTAAAATACTGCCAGATGTTATTTTAATGGATATAGACATGCCAGTATTGAATGGTATAGAAACAGTAAATATTGCACATGAGGTTTATCCGAGTATTAAATTTTTAATGTTAACTGTTTTTGACGACGATGAAAAAATATTTGAAGCGATTAAGGCAGGTGCTGTTGGTTATTTATTAAAAGATGAGAATACACTCACTATAATTGAATCTGTAAAGCAAATTATAGAAAATGGTGCAGCACCTATGAGTCCTCGTATAGCTCGCAAAGCATTAAATTTATTAATGCAAGCCGACCTAAAGTTTAACAAAGATGTGGATCTAGAAAAAATTAAACTCACCGAAAGAGAGAAGGATATCCTGAAATTAATTGTGGATGGTTTGGAATACCGCGCAATTGCAGATAAACTATTTATTAGCCCAAATACTGTTAGAACTCATTTTGGTAATATATATGAAAAATTACACGTGTGTAATAAGGCTCAAGTCATTAAACTTGCTATAAAAAACAGATGGTTTATTTTTTAGTTTAAAATACCCACCAGTGGGTATATATCCTGTTTTAGTTTAATGTACTTTTGAACTTAAACTAAATAATAAATGAAAAAATTAATTTACTCAGCTATTCTATTAGCTACTGTCTCGATTTTCTCGGCTTGTTCTAAAGATGAAGCAGAGGATACATTAAATACTGCCAATGCTGGTTCTTTTGTATTTACAACAGATAACGCCACTACCACTGTAACCGCTGATTCTGCTTATTTCGATTCGCGTTACAATACCATTAAAGCTTTTAAAGGTGGATCTGCAATGATAGTTGAAATAAACTTGGCTGCCGATACAGTTGGATTGTATACTCTTGGAGGTTTAAATGCTGTTTCTTATTTAAATGGTACTTCCTTATACGTTGCAAATGCAGGGGCTGTTACCATTAGCGCTATTACTAGCACCAAAACTACAGGTGTATTTTCGAGCACAAGCACTTCTGGAACTCTTTCTGGAACGTTTACAAATATTGATGTAAAATAAAAATTGTACGCTTAAAGATGGCCTCTCTAATTAGTTTTAGAGAGGCTTTTTTATTTAATCACATAATTGTCGGCTAGCTTACATTTTTATTATTAAAATAGTAGATATTTGAATAAAACCTTTTTTATGAAAATTCGCATTCTACTATTTTCTATTTTCTTATTTCTATATTCTACACAAACAAAAGCTCAAGGCTGCAGTGATGCCGGTGTTTGCACCATGGGTGCTCCTCATTTATACACGGGTGATAGTGTAAATACAACGAACGAAAAAACATCTTCCATAAATTATAAAGCAACTCAAAGTATTGGATTCGGGGAGCAAAACACCCTGCATTTATTAACTGTAGCCGAATTAAACTGGAAAATAAATCAAGCAATTTACTTGCAATTAAAATTACCGTATTTAGTTAATATTGGAAATCTTGCAAATACACATGGCATTGGCGATTTATCCCTAAGTTCTACCATTTATAAAGAAATTAATGAGCGTTCATCCATCAATACAATTATAGGTTTTAAAATTCCGGTTAATAATTCGAATTTAAGTGATAAGGGAAAAGCATTGCCAATGCCTTACCAAACTAGCTTAGGAACTTTTGATGGAATACTGGGTTTTGTTTATCAATACAAACAATGGAATTTTACTACCGCCTACCAAAAAGTATTAATTTCTGCTAACGAGAATTCTTTTTTGGCTAACTCATCAGATTGGGTTAATAATGCAGATGCTGCCAACTATTTTGGCTCGTATAAATTTTTTAGAGGTGATGATGCAATTTTGAAAGCAGAAAGAAATATGAGTGTAAATAAAAAGTGGATAGTAACTCCAAGTGTATTGGCAATTTATAGAGTTCAAAATGATAGGGTGCAAGACCCGGTTACGAGCATTGAAAATGATTTGCCAAACTCAAACGGATTAACTTTAAATGTAATTGGAAGTTCATCTCATCAACTAAAAAATAATAAAGCTATTGATGTAACATTAGCCTTTCCATTAATTGTACGTAAAGTAAGAGCCGATGGATTAACTCGCTCACTTATAACAAGTGTAGCATTCAGATTCTAATGTCTAAATACTAATGTCTAAATACTAAAATCTAAATTCTAAATTCTAAACCCCAAATTGCCTCAAATGGTGGTCTAGGTGTTTCCATAACATATTGTTCCACTCATTTGCATTTAGTTTACCGAGTGTTATTTGATATTTATTTTCGAAATAGGCTTCACCTAATTCTAATGGCTTTCTTACATACTGTATTAATCGTTGCTTTTCTTTTTCAAAATCACGTTGATCAACAATAATAAAGGAGGGAGCTGTAGGCAAATTTGGTTTATAAGGAATTTCATTCGTCATGGTTCCTTTAAAAAATAATCTCATTATTATTTTCAGCATTGCATTCGGACCATCATTTCTTTCGCCTAATAATTGTTCATAAGGTACACAGCAATGTGCCAACATTTGCGATACATTCATTTTACCCCACCTGCGTTGGCTAATCGGACTTAATTGGTTGATGCGTGCAATTAATTCAACCGTACCTTTATCTGTATATATATTCGGTAATGCCATGTTCTCTTATTTTAAAAACAAAATACAGAATTTATTATTTTTTTCAAAAAACTATATTATTTGTATAAATAATATCAGTAAATATGAAATTATTCAATTTAAACTAAAACTAATCTATTAATACTGTAAAGACGTATCAAATTCTAGGATTAATTTTAGAATTATGAAATCGACTATAGGAGAAAGAATTAGAATATTGAGAGCTATTAAAAGTTTAAGTCAAGAAAACATGGCAAATGAACTTGATATTTCTGTAGCCTCTTATTCTAATATTGAGAGAGATGTAACGGATCTTACTGTTTCTAGATTACTAAAAATTGCTAAAATATTGGGAATTAAAGCAAGTGATATATTAGAAATGGAAACTACAAATGTTATTGCAGAGTCGGATCAAAAAGGGTATAAAAGTGCTGTTCAACTAGAGAATTCAATTGATGATTTGAAAATTCAAATGATGAAAATGGCTGCAGAATTAGAAACTCTAAAAGGAATTAAAAGTCCGCGAAAACAAAAACGTAAATAAATTAAGAGAGAAGTTTTTGGCGAAGTAAAAATTCTAACTGCTCATTAGCACGAATTAAACTCTTTAGTAATTCTTTATTTTCCTGACGCAATGAAAATATTTCATATGCATTATTAATGATTACTCGCATCTGCTGTTCATCCCAAGGCTTCGTAATGTACTGATAAATCTGACCTTTGTTAATTGCATCAATTACAGCCTGAATATCTGCATAACCAGTTAATAACATTCTGATAGCTTCGGGATATTCATTGATAATGCTTGCTAAAAAGTCAACACCAGTTACCCCAGGCATTCGTTGATCGGTGATAATGATTTCAAATTTTTTCTCTTTCAGAATTTCTTTTGCTTCAGTAGCAGAGATTGCAACACTTACGTCATATTCTCTTCTGAATGCGGCTTTGAAGGAGTTTAGGTTATTTTCCTCATCATCTACATAAAGTATTTTTATTCGAGAATCAGTCATCTAAAATTGGGGGTTGAAATGTTTAATTCTTCTACAAATTGATAAAATAAACGATTATTTCTATAAATATCGGATTTTATTTGGATATTTAATACTAATTTTAATGATTTTAGAGCTAGAGAACAACAACAAATGTTAAAATTTAAAGAAAGTATATTGAATGATGCCTTCTTGCCAAGAGTTTTTAACATCAACAACCATAATGAATTGCTTGAAGTTCAGCAACTAATTGATGAACATCAAGACACAATTGTAATCGACGAATTAAATAGTCAATTACGCGAATTAGTTAAAATTCGTAACCCGAAAGCGCCTTTATCGGAGCACGAGTACGAAGAGCAAATACAAGTGCTATTAGCTGGAAAGCAAGCACACTATTATGGATGTTGGGTGTATTACCCTTGGAACAAGAAGTTGGTTCATCTTTTAGGAAAAGATGAGTTTATAGAATTGCGTACTAGTAGAAATCTGTATAAAATTACCCCTGAAGAACGAAGTACTTTATTGGAAAAAAAGATTGCAGTTATTGGCCTATCCGTAGGTCAGATGATTGCACTTACCTTGGTTATGGAGCGCACATGTGGCGAAATTCGATTGGCCGATTTCGACCTCATTGAGTTGAGTAATATGAACAGGATTCGTACTTCTGTATCAAATATTGGTATTTCTAAAGCTGTAGTTGCAGCAAGAGAAATTGCCGAAATGGACCCTTTTGTAAAAGTTAAAATTTATAGAGAAGGCATTACAGAGCAAAATATTGATGCATTTTTAACCGAAGATGGTAAAATTGATATACTGGTAGAAGAATGTGACGGATTAGATGTAAAAATTTTAAGTAGAATAAAAGCCAGATCCTTAGGCATACCCGTGGTAATGGAAACCAATGATAGGGGCTTGATAGATATTGAGCGATATGATTTAGAGCCAAATAGGCCGATGTTACATGGCTTAATACCGGAAAACATGGGTGACTTAAATGCGCTAAGAAATTTAAGTAACCAAGAAAAAGTTCCATTACTTGGGGCAATGGTAGGCATAGAGAACATTTCAGATCGCATGCGCCTCTCATTATCGGAAATGGGTAAAACAATTTCTACTTGGCCACAACTTGCGTCGTCTGTTGTGCTAGGCGGAGCAATGGTTACAGATGTTTGTAGAAGAATCTTATTAAAACAAACTACACTCTCGGGTAGATATTATGTTGATTTTAATGAACTCATTAAGTAACGTCTAAAACTCATGGTAAAAATCAGAGCATTTAGAGCAGTTGACGATAAGGAGGCCTGTATGAAATTCATAGAAGGTCACCGTCGTTTGTTGGAGATACATTTTGGCGTTGCTAAAGTTACTTCTTCTAACAACGATTGGGTAAATAGCGAGAATACAATTGTGATAATTGTGGAAGATGAATCGGGTGAAAAAGTATATGGAGGTGCAAGAGTTCAAATGGTGGATGGTAAAATTCAATTACCAATTGAACATGCTCTAGGGCATTACGATTCTAAAATATTTGAATTTGTAAAACAAGGTTGTGGAGAAATTTGTGGGATGTGGAATTCCATGGAAGTTGCAGGCATGGGCATTGGAAGCTTAATATTATGCAGAGTGTGTGTATCTATTGTAAACCAACTTCCCATTGATAAAATTTATGTACTCTGTGCACCGGTAACTACCAGAATGGGCAAACGTGTTGGCGCAGTAATCGAGGAATCATTAGGAGATAAAGGAATATTCTTTTACCCGAAAGATGATTTTGTGGCAACTGCAATGGCGATTCTAGATGTAGATGTTTTAGCACACGCAGAGGAAAAGGAACGTGAAAATATTTTCGAATTACGAGAAAAACCTAATCAAATAAAAAAAGAAAAAGGTCCGAAAGGTGAATTCGAAGTAATTTACCAATTAGAAATCCCTAATTTAACGAAGCAATAAAATATGAAGAGACTAAAACTCTTGTTCCTGTTTTTTTTAATAATACTTACACAAAAAGTTTACTCGAATGATACTATAGTATATAATAACGAGAAAACAATACAATCAATAGGTAATAGTATTTATCTTTTAAAAGATGAAAGTAATTTATTAAATTTTAACGACGTTATTAATTCTAATGAATTTGAAAAAAGTAAAGATAATGTTCCGAATGTAGGCATCAGTACTAATACGTTTTGGATTCGTTTTACGGTGAAAAATGAATTAGCCAACAGACGGATATTATTACAATTACAATACCCTATTTTAGATGAAGTAGTATTTTACTCACCTATTGGTAATAATAAATTTGACAGTATTTTAGCCGGAGAACTGTTGCCTTTTCATGAACGAAAAATTAACAATCAAAATCATTTATTTTATTTAGACATTCAGCAAGGAGAGGCCTCTACGTATTACATGAAAGTAAGAAGTGGAGAACAAATACAACTGCCTCTTTTAATAGGTGCTCAACAGCCAGTATATGAAGATTTAATACAAAAAGATTTAGTTTTTGGATTATACATCGGAATTATTTTGGTTATGGCCATTTATAACTTGTTCGTTTATTTTACGGTTCGAGATAAAAGTTATTTGTACTACGTTTCCTACATTGTTTTTGTTGGTTTAACGCAAGCCGTTTTACAAGGATATGGCTTTAAGTATTTATGGCCAAATTCTACATGGTTAGTTTTACAAAGCACATTCTTAATACCTGTACTAAACGGATGGACTGCCATTGCATTTGTAAAACATTTTTTAAATACCAAAGAAACGTATCCCTTAGGAAATAAAATCTTAAACGGTATTTTTATTTTTTACACAGCATGTTTTGTACTAAGTATAATGGGCGAATTTTATTACGCTCAAAATTTAGTGCAGCTTACTGCAATGATTGGTTCTTTATTAACCATTTACATTGCATACAAAATAGGTAAACAAGGTTACCGACCAGCAAATTATTTCTTAGTGGCTTGGACTATTTTCTTACTTAGTGTAGTGGTTTTTGTATTGAGAAATTTCAACATGTTACCGTATAACAATCTTACTTTTTATGCACTACAAATTGGTTCGGCTCTAGAGGTAACTCTACTTTCTTTTGCTCTTGCTGATAAAATAAATATTTACAGAAAAGAAAAAGAAGAATCGCAGTTAGAGGCTTTACGTATTTCTCAAGAAAATGAAAGAATAATTCGTGAACAAAATATAATGTTGGAAGTGAAAGTAGAAGAACGTACGCATGAATTAAATTTATCGAACTTAGAATTAAATACGGCATTAACAGATTTAAAAAATGCACAAACACAATTAGTTGATGCAGAGAAAATGGCATCACTCGGTCAATTAACCGCTGGTATTGCTCATGAAATTAACAACCCAATAAATTTTGTAAGTTCTAATATTAAGCCATTACGCAGAGATATTGAAGACATACAATCGATTATTAAAAAATTCGAAGATGTAATAGCAGCTCAAAACATTGATGATAAATTTGCAGAAGTTCGTCAATTTAAAAAAGAATTAGATTATGATTACCTAACTCATGAAATTGACGTATTGCTAAAAGGTATGTCTGATGGGGCTGGTAGAACAGTAGAGATTGTAAAAGGTCTAAAAAGTTTTTCTAGATTAGACGAATCAGATTTGAAATATGCAAATATTAACGATGGAATAGACTCGACCTTGATTATTTTAAGTAGTACTTTTAGAGGGAAAATTAACATTGTAAAAGAACTAGGTGTAATACCAGAAATAGAATGTTTTGCTGGTAAATTAAATCAGGTTTTTATGAACATCATTAACAATGCTGCACAAGCGGTGCTAACTACACATGCAAATGACGACGAAGGCAAAGTGGTAATAAGAACACAAAGCAACGGCGATAATGTGAGTGTACATATTATTGATAATGGAATAGGAATGACAGAAGAGGTAAGAAGTAAAATATTTGATCCATTTTTTACAACTAAAAAAGCAGGAGAAGGTACAGGCCTTGGCTTATCAATAGTATACAGCATAATAGAACTACATAAAGGTACAATTGAAGTGAAATCAGAATCAGGTGTAGGTACTGAATTTATTATTACACTTCCATTAATTCAATAATATGAATAAAGATAAAATACGTGTATTATATATTGATGATGAGGTAAATAATCTTCATGCATTTAAAGCTTTATTTAGAAAAGATTACGAAATATTTATTGCAGAATCTGCTGATGAAGGAACTAAAATTTTGAGTCAAGAGCAAATTCATGTAATTATTTGTGATCAGCGAATGCCTGGTATGACTGGAGTAGAATTTTTCGAATCCATTTTAGCTAGATACCCACATCCAATAAGAATTTTACTCACAGGATACACAGATATACAAGCCGTAGTAGAAGCGATTAACCGTGGCCAGATTTATAGATTTATTGATAAGCCTTGGGATCAACAAGTATTATCTGTTGCGATACAAAATGCACATGAAATTTATCATACTAAATTTTTATTACGAGAACAAAATATACAATTACAAAAAGCTTATGAAGAGTTAGATAAATTTGTGTACTCTGCTTCACATGATTTACGTGCACCATTAGC
>JAGVEE010000180.1 GCA_020058405.1 Sphingobacteriales bacterium | reverse complement strand
TGTAAAACATACGAGCTTTTATAAGTACCGCCTTTTGGAAAAACAAATACTAAATTTTTGTTTGGTCCCTCGTCAAAGGTAACCACCAATCTGTCGGCATTAACTTGAGTACAAACACCTGGAGTATTTCTTTTTAATTTGATGATTTGTACTTGTTTACCATTCTCCACTTTAATAGTACCCGAGCTCACCTTCGTTTCACCAGAAGTTACTACTCTCTTAAATTCAACCTTTCTATCAACATAATATTGAAGCTTAGTAAGTGGAGTATTAGTAGCCTCTATTCTTGCACGAACATCTGTATTAAATAAAATTTTTCGCGAACAAGAACTTAAGCTCGCTGCTGTAAGTATGCCTAAGATTATTAGTTTGTGTTTCATATTTTTTTCTCTAGTCTTTAGTCTCTAGTCTTTAGTCTTTAGAAAGTAGGTGCTAGTCTAAAGACTAACGACTAACTTCTAAAGACTTATTTTTTCATTGCTATTCTATAAAGTACAACACCCATAAGAACGAAGAAAAGTGCTCCAATGATATTGTACCCGTCGGCACCAAAGGTAGCAGTAATTCCGTGTTCTGCGTTCATTTTTTGTAAGAATGATGATATAGAATCGTTCACAGAGAGAATCGCGACAATTACACCTGCTAAAGCACCACCAGCTACTAAACCAGTGGCGTATAAACTGCCTTTACCTAACTCTTCGTCTTCTTGTGTTTCTCCTTTTTTCTCTTTTCTCCATTCTACAATTCGTTTCACCAAACCTCCTGCAAAAATTGGTAGGGTAGTAGCTAATGGTAAGTACGCACCTACGGCAAATGATAATGATTTAATGCCGCATAGCTCCATGGTTACCGCTAAAAACACTCCAACTAATACAAATTGCCAATCTAAATTATAAGATAAAATTCCTTTTATAAGAGTGGCCATTAAAGTGCCTTGTGGAGCTGGGTATGCGTCGCTACCTATAGCGTGTGTAATTCCTTGGCTTAACATCTCTTGAGTAGGAGTATCTAATATTTTTACGGTTAAACCAATAAATATTGATGATACTATGGCTCCAATAAATAAAGCTATTTGTTGATATTTTGGCGTGGCACCTACTAGGTAACCCGACTTTAGATCTTGAGAAGTTGCACCTGCATTGGCGGCAGCTATACAAATCATACTACCCACAACCAATGCCATTGGCTCGTAAACTTTACCTGTCCAACCGATGGCTATAAATACCAAACATGTTCCCATTAAAGTGGCAATGGTCATACCTGAAATTGGTGAATTAGAGGAACCTATTAGGCCTACAATTCTAGAAGCTACTGTTACAAAAAATGCTCCGAATATTACAACCAAAACTCCTAATAATAATTTACTCCAAACACTATCACCCGGAATCTGTGGTAAAAATGCCATCAATAAAACGAGTCCGATACTTCCAAATAAAACCACTTTTATATTCAAATCTTTTTCAGTTCTTTTTACTGCAGGAGCATTTTCTTTATCGCCACCTACACTTGAAACTGAACCTTTAAATGCAGAAATAATAGTTGGTATAGTTTTAAATAAAGTAATGAACCCACCTGCAGCCACAGCACCTGCACCTATTTGGCGAATGTATGCTCTGTAAATTGCTGCAGCAGTATCGCCAAATGTTTGAGTAGCTGGGTCCCATCCACCTGGACCGCCAGCTACTGCAATGTCTTTTAAATAACTAAGTTTTACTAATTGCAAAGCAATGGTTTCTCCAGGCACTACAGAGGCTAACAGAGGAATTAATCCTAGCCAAGCTAACACACCACCTGCTACTAAAACTCCTGCAATTTTAAATCCGATGATGTATCCAACACCCATGTATTCGGGTGTGATTTCTCCGGCAACTGTTGCCGATGGAAAAAATTTATTGGTTTGTTTAGTTACAAATGCCGGGGCTTCTGCAATTACATGAAATACTTTTTGCAGCAATGCATAGGCTAAGGCAAAACCCAGTCCTAAGAATGCTGTTTTTGCAAAATCTCCTCCTTTTTCTCCAGCTTTTAGTACAGATGCACAAGCAGTGCCTTCTGGGTAGGGAAGGGTTTCGTGTTCGTTTACAATTAAGGATTTACGCAAAGGAATCATCATCAAAGTTCCGAGTATTCCACCAAAAATGGCAAGTGTTAAAATGGTCATGTATCCGAAATACATTTCGCCCGTACTTACTCCATCTTCATTAACAGATAAAAATAAAAATCCGGGTAAAGTAAATACAACACCTGCTGCAATAGATTCGCCAGCAGAACCTGTAGTTTGTATAATGTTGTTTTCGAGGATAGTGGTTTTGAAAAATTTTCGTCCTAAGGTAATCGCAATTACAGCAATTGGAATAGATGCCGAAACAGTTAAGCCTGCCTTTAAAGCTAAGTAAACAGTGGCTGCTCCAAAGATAATACCGAAGATACATCCAAGTATAATCGACTTAAATGTAAACTCTGCCATCTTAGTATCATCAGATACAAAAGGTTTAAATTTTTCCATAAATTATTTTAGGTTATTTAGTTCGAGTTGTATGCCAAATGTAAGTTGAAATTGTTGGAAGTATAAGTCCGTATAATTTTGATCAATGAAGCTAAAGGATCCTTTGGTATAAAATTTAACATTTTCGAAACCAAATTTTGCACTTAGTCCTGGTTCAATAAACGTCAAATACCTCTTACTTTTTATGCTTTTTAAATCATCTAATAATGACGTGTTATTAATGTTTGAATAAATTACATCATGAATATCTAATGAGCCAATTCGAGTATAAAAACTAAAATCAACATTCTTGGATACTTTGCCAATTGCAAGGTTTATGGAAGTTTTATCAAATTTTGTATTGTAGGATCCATAATTAGATGACATAAACTCTGCATTAGAATTTTCTGTTTTTCCTAGGCCATGGTTTAAATATAGTTCGAAGAGCATATTATCTTCGAATAATTTAAAGTAGCCAACAGAGAATTCATTAAAATTGCCACTGTTAAAATTTGAGCTACTTCCTCCATTAGTATAACTACTGCGTTGATACACTAAGCCAATGTTATTAGTTGGGGCATAAGCAATTGCTCCAGCGAAGGAACTTGCGCGCATTCCTAAACTTGCACCTCCATTAAATTTTACATTGTTTTTATGGGTTAACATAGGAGTGGAATTCTCATTAGGCACATAATAAGCTCTGCAAGAAATAAATAAACAGAGTGCAGCAAAAAGTAAAATGTTATTACTAAATTTCTTCATAGGGTTGGTAAATTATTA
>JAGVEE010000284.1 GCA_020058405.1 Sphingobacteriales bacterium | reverse complement strand
TTGAAAAATTTGGAGATAAAACTCCCATTGCATGGCTACACAGAGATGAGCGCTATACCGAAAAGTTAGCTACTCCAGATGTAACCGTTGCCGATTTAATTGGTGATGTAGATCCTATAAAAGCAGCTTCACAAAAATTGTCATATGCAGATGAACGAGTAATACACTACGGCTTAATACCACGTTCGCACCGACAAATATTTGTGATAAATGAATTGCCAGATTTGCAAGCACGTATACAAGTTGCCTTGTTTAACATCTTACAAGAAAAGGACATTCAGATTAGAGGATTTAAATTAAGATTACCGCTGGATATACAATTTGTATTTACTGCAAACCCTGAAGATTACACAAACAGAGGTAGCATTGTTACTCCATTAAAAGATAGAATTGAAAGTCAGATTTTAACACATTACCCAAAAACTATTGAAATTTCGAAATCGATTACTCAACAAGAAGCAGCTATAAATGCTGACCAAAAAAAATCGATTAAGGTTTTCGAGTTGGCGAAAGATTTAATCGAGCAATTAGCTTTTGAAGCCAGAGGAAGTGAATACATAGATAAAAAGAGTGGTGTTTCTGCAAGATTAACTATTAGTGCTTATGAGAATTTAATAAGTACTGCCGAGCGTAGGATGATTTTGAACAAAGAAAAATCGACGAACATACGCATTACCGATTTTATTGGTGTTTTGCCATCTATAACTGGCAAGATAGAGTTGGTATATGAAGGAGAATTAGAAGGGCCTGCAAAAGTTGCGCAGTTGTTATTAGGCAAGGCTATTAAAACTTTGTTTATACAACAAATGCCGGATCCTGAAAAATCTAAAAAATTAAAAGAGAAAAATCCATATCAAGAAATCATCAATTGGTTTGGTGAGGGCAATCAGTTAAATGTTACCGATAAATTAAGCCAATCTGGATATAAAGAAAATTTATTATTAGTGCCCGGCTTAGAAAAACTGGTAAAACAACAGTTTAAAAAGCTCGACGACGATACTACTTTATTCATGATGGAATTAACCTTGCATGCATTGGCAGAATATTCGTTAATTAGCAAAAATTATATTGAAAAAGGATTCGAGTTTAAAGACATGCTAAACACCTTATTTGGAAATAACTTTTCTGAAGAAGATGATGATTTAGGTTTTGATAACGATTATAGATTCCGCTAGTTAAAAAATGGAAAGTAGGATTTTAAATTTATTGCTCGTTTCGGGCATATTGCTTATTGTTGATTATTATGTTTTTCAAGCGGTAAAAGTATCGCTTCAATATACTTCCGAAAATAAACGCCGTTGGATATTGCGAGGATATTGGTTTATAGTAACCATTACCTTAGCTGGCTTGTTTATGGGTATTTTTTTATCTATTGGTAGAGTACTGCGAACTGTAATATTAGTTTGGTTTTTCATTCATTATTTCTCTAAATTATTTGCCATTCCGTTTTTGTTGATTGATGATATACGAAGGGGGATTACATGGGTATTGAAGAAACTAGGAATTAAGAAAAGAGAAAATAGGGAAATAGAAAATGGTGGTGAGCTAGTAGTTTCAGAAGTTAAAAATGGGATGACACGATCGGAGTTTTTAAGTAAAACCGGTTTAGTGATGGCGGGTTTGCCTTTTGTAACCATGAACTATGGCTTAATATCTAATAATGTTTACGATTACCAAATAAAACGCAAAACCATTTACTTGCCTAATTTACCGAAGAGTTTTGACGGGATAAAACTCGGGCAAATTTCCGACGTTCATTCAGGAAGTTTTTATGATAAAATTGCGGTGCAAGGAGGTGTTGATTTATTAAATGCTGAAAAGTGTGATTTAGTATTTTTTACTGGAGATTTAGTTAATGATAAAACCTCGGAGATGCGAGAGTATACAAACATCTTCGAAAAAATAAAGGCACCATTAGGAGTGTACTCAATTTTAGGCAACCATGATTATGGCGATTATGTTCAATGGCCAAGTGCTAAAGCAAAGCAGAAAAATTTAGAGGATTTATACGAAGTTCATAAAAATTTGGGTTGGGATTTATTGTTGAATGAGAACAGAAAATTGAAACTAGGTGGCGAAGAGATTTCAATTATTGGTGTAGAGAATTGGGGTTCTTCTTTAAGATTCCCACGCAAAGGCGATATTGAAAAGGCAAAACAGGGCACAGACGACTCTCCGGTGAAACTATTACTCTCACACGACCCTAGCCATTGGAGAGCACAAATTTTAAAAGATCATAAAGATATAGACATGATGTTTGCTGGACACACACATGGTATGCAGTTTGGAGTAGAGTTTGGCGATTTTAAATGGAGTCCAGTACAATATGTATATCCAGAATGGTCGGGCTTATATGAAAGCAATGCTCAAAAACTATATGTAAACGTTGGATATGGTTTCTTAGGCTACCCAGGCAGAATTGGAATTTTACCAGAGATTACCATTTTCGAATTCAAAAGAGGATAATAATTAAGAAATGTTTAAATAAAAATTAACATTTTGTAAATTAAGTGATTACTTTTGCGGTATACTAAACGCCATGAAAACCCAACTTTTAAAAGCATCTTTTATTTGCAGTTCAATTTTCTTATTCCAAGCATGCAGCAGCGACAAATCTGTTGAGCTTTCTAGTTTAAAGTGGATGCTCGGGAATTGGGAAAGTAAAACAGAAGAAGGTACCCTTTTTGAGAATTGGGATAAAGTTGACGACTCTACTTATAATGGTCACGCATTTGCGATTTCTACAGATGGCGACACTACCTTTTCTGAAAACGCAAAAGTGATTTTACGTAATGGCCAAATAATATATTCGGTTACGGTAAACAACGAAGAAACTACCGACTTTACCTTAGTTGACATTGAAGAGCAAGCAGTTTTTGAAAACATAAACCACGATTACCCACAACGTATCATCTACAAAAAAATGTCGAGCGATTCTTTATTTGCCAGAATTGAGGGAACTGTAGACGGTGCTGATAATTTCGAGGAATTTAGATACGGCAAAGCGAATTAATACCCACCACCACTTAGTATTAAATACAACTTACAAGGTATATATATTGCATTCCTATATAGATAGTTTTGAGTACATCAAAATTTATCTTAAATGAAATATTTTTACGCAATCTTACTACTTAGCCTTCCGTTTTTTGTTGATGCTCAAACATGGCAAAGAAAAAATTCAATTAAAGGCGCTGTATGCTCCGATTTAATAAGCTTAACATCTGGGAAAATTATAACGCTAAGCACCGATGGTGTGTATGCAAGTACAGATAATGCGGATAATTGGTTGAAAATTTCGGCAGACATGGATGCCGACTTAAGCAATTATGTAAATGATGTTGAACCCAACGCATTACACTTAAGCAACGATACGGTTTATGCCTATTTCAGATCTAAACTTTACAGATCTACCAATGAAGGAGTAAATTGGAGTTTGATTAATACTTCCACAGTAAGGCCAGCATACGAAACAACCTTCGGCATAAAAAACTCAAACTTGTTTCTAACAAAAACAGATTTTAATACAAGACTTAGTACGCTTTATATTTCAAAAGATGCTGGAGCTAATTGGAGTATTGCCGATACAGTAACGGCTGCCATCAATATTTTTACCTTAAACAACGAATTGTATTTATGGGGATACACTGGTAGTTTATGGTCGAGTAAAAGTGCTTTCTTAAAAAAGTTAGATGCCGAAAACAAAATGGTTACGGTAAATACTGCCGGCATTCCAGCAAATACAGACATTAGAGGAATGGGGGCTGCAGGAAACAATTTAGTATTAATGATACCTGAGTATAACCAAAACAGTACCATTATTGCTACAAGGTTATTTGGTTACAATGGCAGCACATGGGTTAAAGGTACAGAGTTCAGCGAAAACTATTCTAAACTTTATACAGCAGGAGGATTCTGTTTTCATCCATTCTTTAATTCTCCAAAAGTTTTAAGATCGAAAAATGGGATAGACTGGACCAATGTTAGCACCTCAAGTTTATATGGCTATTACTCTTCTATTAAAGTAAAAAATGGTTCTACTTTTTTAGCAAGTAGCAGAGCAGGTATTTTTGAACTCGATACAAATTTTAATAGAGTAGAAAAAAACAACGGATTGTTTGCCGCTAGTTTAGGCGACATGCTTGTTTTCAAAAATAAAATTTATGTGAGCAGTCCAGAGGCAGGTGTATCTGTTTCTGCAGATAATGCGATAAGTTTTTCTGCTGTAAACATCAGTACAGAAAGAACAGGTACCGCACTAAAAGCAAGTGCAAATAATTTATATGTGTTTAATGCGTACTTAATGCCAAGTGATAAAATATATAAATCTGTGGATGGTGTAGCATGGGATACTTTAGTGATGCCGGCTGGTAATTTTTCGCAAAGGCAAGTTTTAGGCATAACAACAAATGGAGTATGGATGAGCGTTACAGAATCGAATGTAAAATCGTATAAATTCTATAATGAACAAAGTAATACTTGGGCAGATGTTAGCACAGCTGTGCCAAGCAATGCTTCGTATTTTAATACCTACAACGGAGTTAGCGGAAACTTGGTGGTAGTAAATAATTACTATGAAAACAATATCAAAAAAACGGCTATTTACGAATTAGAAAATAATGCAAGCAATTGGAAATTATTAAAACATACCATGGGCGATGTTTGGTATGAGAACACAAGCGTGTATAATAACGAATTCTATTTTTTAAAGAATACTTATTTTAAACCCGACAGTTTATTCAAAATAAAAAACGACAGTTTAGTTTTTGAGAAAGTATTGAAATATGGATCGTATAAATTTTATACCGATAATTTTTACGAGAGCTTTTTTTACAGAGGAACAGACATTTATTGTTTAGGATTTGATTCTACTCAACAAAATACGATTACCATTATAAGGTCTATAGATGCAGGATTAACTTGGCAAGCATTTAATGCAGGCTTGAGTGCTGGCACACAAGTAAAATCGTTATTAATAGGTAGCAGCATACTTGCTACTTCAAGTAAAGGCTTGTATGAGTATGGAGGAACTAGCTCTTATGCGAGCCATGCAAATGTTGAGCTTAGCACCATGTATCCTAACCCAGCAAACAAACACATCAACATAAAATCAATTTCTACTGGGCCAATAGAACTCACTGTTTTCAATTTAAATGGAACGAAAATTCGTTCAGAAAAAACGAAAGAAGATTTTATACAAATAGATGTTTCAACTTTAGAGAACGGAATCTACATTCTGCAAATACTAACAGATAAAGGTATTGAAACCAAGAAACTAATGGTGCAACATTAAGAAAACAAAGAAGGGCTAAATTAAATTTAGCCCTTCTTCAATTGCATAAACGAATTCGGATTTAGCAATTTAGTAAAGCCAACTTTTTTATACAAGCCATGTGCGTCGCGAGTGGCGAGCATCCACTTTTTTACATCAGCCAAAACCGGGTCTTCTAATATTCCTTTCAATAAAAAAACCGATAAGCCTTTGCCTCTGTACTCTTCGGCAATAAATACATCCGAGAGATAAGCGAAACGAGCATAATCGCTCAATACTTTTGCAAAACCTATTTGTTTGTTTTGATGGTACAAACCATAGGCCCTAGAATTGTTTACAGAATTCATTATCTCTTCCGTACTTAAATCTTGCCCCCAATACATTGCTTGTAAATTCTCGCAAATAAATGCAGACTTAAGCTTCCGTCGGTCGGTGCTAATTAAGTAGCTGTATTTTTTCTTTCTGTAAACCATGAGGTAGATGCTAGTCGTTAGTCATTAGTCGTTAGAGGGCAAAATTTGTGGTTGGGTTGGGGATAAGTATTAAGTATTAAGAATTAAGAATTAAGAATTAAATAAGTTTCCTCGTCTCTTAATACTTAATTCTTAATACTTAGTTAAAATTACTGTCTAAAGACTAAAGACTAGTATCTACCTCCGCCATCCAAGCCAAAATTCCACCCTTAAGATTATACAAATTCGTAAATCCAAATTGCTGTTCTAATTGCATAATAGCTGCGGCGCTACGAGCTCCACTTCTACAATGTATTACCACTTGTTTGTCTTTTGCAATTTTATCAGACTCTAACAAAATATTACCAAGAGGAATTAATTCGCCTTGTATGTTTACTGTTTCGTATTCAAATTCTTCTCTCACATCGATCAGTTGAAAATCTTTGTTTTCATCTCTCATCGCTTTTAATTCTTGCACTGTAACTTCTTTTACCATTTGCTTAGTTTTTTGTATTACAAAAGTAAGACTTTTAGCGAATTAACGAACTAGCAAAATGGCGAATTAACGAAAGCCCCGCCTTTCAACTTCGCTACGTTCGGGGACTTATCTCTCGTGTCATAAAAAAAAGAAGGAAAAGTATCAGGTAATCACCACCCCTCAACTCCGCTTCGCTACGTTCGGGGCCCCTTATCGCAAATCATAAAAAAACAAGGAACGGTATCAAGTTAGGAAGGTAGTCGCGAGAATGAACTTTTTTAATAAATTTTAAGATTAGGATAATGTAGTTTCAACTTTCTAATAATGCATAGTATTTCAATCCCCCTTTTGTAACCACGATAGAGGTCCCCGAACGTAGCGAAGCGGAGTTGAGGGGCGGTGATAGTATGATGATGTCTTAATTCACTAGTTCGATAATTCGATTTTGCTATATTTAAAAAAATTTTTAAAAATGGCAGAGCAAGAATTTAAGAAAGAATTAAAACTGTTCGACTCGGTAATGATAGTTGCTGGTACGATGATTGGTTCGGGAATATTTATTGTGAGTTCGGATATAGCAAGGCAAGTAGGCTCTTCTGGTTGGTTATTATTAATATGGCTAATTACAGGATTCATAACTATTGCCGGCGCTATAAGTTACGGAGAACTTGCTGCTATGATGCCAAAAGCTGGTGGGCAATACGTATACCTTCGCGAAGCTTGGGGCAAACCCATTGCCTTTTTATATGCATGGACTTTATTTCTTGTTATACAAACAGGCACCATTGCTGCCGTTGGTGTAGCTTTTGCAAAATATACAGGGGTGTTATTACCCAATCTTATTTCTGAAGACAATGTTTTACTAAAGCTTGGTAGTTTTAAAATTAGCAGTGTGCAATTATTGGCCATTGCCAGTATTGTGCTTCTCTCTTTTATAAATTCTAAAGGAGTAAAAAATGGGAAATGGATTCAAAATATTTTTGGCAGCACAAAAATTGTTGCGCTTTTTGGTTTAATACTAGTAGGCTTACTTTTTGGTATTAATTATGATGTTGCTACTGCAAACTTTAGCGACATGTGGTCGGCTACGCGCAGCACAAAAGATGCGAGCGGAGCATTAAGCATTGAAACAATTGTAGCTTGGGGAATTGTGCCTGCATTAGGTATTGCCATGGTGGGCTCTTTATTCTCTAGCGATGCTTGGAATAATATTGGTTTTTCTGGAGATGAAATTCAAAACCCGAAACGCAACTTAGTATTAAGTATGGTTATCGGCACTTCTTTAGTAACGCTCATTTATATATTAATGAATGTGGTTTACTTGTTGGTATTGCCTTTACATGGCGACCCAAATGGAGTGGATGTAATGAGTAGAGGAATACAGTTTTCTACCAATGATAGAGTGGCCGCGGCAGTAGCAGAAGCTATTGGCGGACCAGGTGCTACTTTGTTGATGGCTGTATTAATTATGATATCTACTTTCGGTTGTAATAACGGCTGCATACTTTCTGGTGCTCGTGTGTATTATGCAACCGCAAAAGATGGTTTGTTTTTTTCGGGGATGTCTAAACTCAACAAAAACAGTGTGCCTGGCAATGCCTTGGTTTATCAATGTATTTGGGCATGTGTATTATGTTTGTCGGGCTCGTACGGCGATTTATTAGATTATGTAGTGTTCGCCGTTTTGCTATTTTATATACTTACCATTTTAGGTATTTTTAAATTAAGAAAAACTCAACCAAATGCAGAGCGACCGTACAAAGCATTGGGTTATCCTTTTATACCAATTTTATACATCTTACTAGCTTCAGCAGTTTGTATTATTTTATTGATATACAAACCGAACTACTCTTGGCCAGGCTTAATTATAGTGGCAATGGGCATACCTGTTTATGCATTATTTAAAAATAAAATAAAAGAAGTTTAAGTTGATGAAGAGATTTTTTGCGATTGGTATTTTTACTTTAGTTGTTGCATGTTCACAAAAAACAGAAACCGCTAAAGTAAATTTAGAAGAACCTTTAAACCCCTATGATACGATTGCTTTTCAACAAAAAGCAAAAAAAATAGAAACCTTTTTTGAAACTTTGGCTACTAAGCAAAACTTCCATGGCACCGTGCTTATTAGTTACAACGAGCATGTGTTATTTAAAGGAGCGTACGGCTACCAAGATCCGGGCAAGAAAAAACATGCACTTAAATTAAATTCTGTTTACCAGTTAGCATCGGTGAGTAAACAATTTAGTGCGGCGGCTATATTGAAATTAGTGGAACAAGGGAAGTTGAGTTTGTATGATAGCATTCAAAAATTCTACCCGAATTTCCCCTATAAAAACATCAACATAAAATTATTACTACAACATAGAGGAGGCCTAAGTAATTACACTTATTTCAGTGAAAAATATTCGGATAGAAAAACGCCATTGACAAACCAAGGTGTGGTTGAAATGATGATTAAAAATAATCCACCCGTTTACTTTTTTCCGGATAGACGAATGGATTATAGTAATACAGGGTATGTATTGTTGGCTGCTATTGTAGAAAAAGTGAGCGGCAAAAGTTTTAAAAAATACATGGAAGAAGATGTGTTTAAACCATTAGGCATGAAACATACGCATGTATTAGATGTAAACAATTTAGGCGATTTTAAATATGTTGATGCGCACGATAAATGGGGCGCAAAAGTAAGGCACGATTATTTAGATGGAGCCACTGGCGATAAAGGGATTTATTCTACTGTTGATGATATGTATAAATGGGATAGAGTATTGCATTCCGGAAAATTTTTATCAGACAGTACGTTGGATTCTATGTACATGCCAGGAAGTAAAAAACTAGCTGGCCCGTTTAATTATGCCTTTGGATGGAGAACATATCAATTAGAAAGTGGAGAAGTAATAGTATACCACGGCGGATGGTGGAATGGATTTAAAACTTTTTTTATGCGCGATTTAGAAAATCGGCATTCTATTATTATACTTTGCAACAACGAACGTTCTAATTTTAAAAACTTAGATCCATTGGTAGATATAATTTACAACAGAAAGCCAAGCGCTAACAGAAAATTTTCAGCTTATTTGCACCACTCTCCTGGCAGAGAGTAAATGTGTAAACCGCAGGTCCCGTTCTTTCGGGATATGTAAATGTGCAAATGCGTAAATGAGTAGCACCCCATTTGCACATTTGCACATTTTCGAATTTGCACATTATCTTACAATCACTTTGTCTCTAGCAATAGAAACTCCATCGGCAACTAAATTGCAAATATATATTCCAGAAGGAAGAGAACTTACGTCTAATTTAATTAAGCCTTCTGTAGTACTTACTTTTTCAGAAGCAACAATACGGCCACTTAAATCTGTAATTTGAATTTCTGAGTTTGAATAAACCTTTTCAGTATTAAAAGCCAAGTTGATGTTTTCATCAGCAGGATTTGGAAATACTTTCACAAATTTCAAATGTGAATTATTTACAATACCGGTTAAAGCCATGTCGTATGTTAATAATAAACAAGCAGAATCTGTTTTAGCTAAGTTATAGTAGCAATAATTTACTACACTAACTCCAACTGTAGAACGAGGGTCGAGATATGTTTTCACAGATTCATCTGTTGTACCGGCAGTTAACGTTAAATTATCTGGAGATTTGCTTACTCCTGGAGGGTAACAAGTAACTCCGAAGCAAAAATAGCTTAAATGACCTGGTACTAAAGAAACTAGAGTTCTTTGTAAATAAATTTCTTGGGTAGAGGCAGAATTGTTCTTAACGTGCAAATTAATGTACGCTATTTCCTCTGAATTGCCTAGTACACTAGTCACAGGATCTACAATTTGTATGTTCTGAGCGTTAGCAAAACAGAAAATACAGCTAAAAATTACTAAAAGTAAAGATTTTTTCATGGTTATTTTATTGAAATTTAACTTATACAGCGAAAATTATACCAATATT
>JAGVEE010000181.1 GCA_020058405.1 Sphingobacteriales bacterium | reverse complement strand
TTCTGGTTATTCTAATTATCTATTTATTCTTTAGAGATTGGGGCATCGCCTTTCGTCCATTAATTGATATCCCCGTTTCATTAATAGGCACTTTTTTTATAATGTACATCATGGGTTTTTCAGTAAATGTACTTACCCTCTTAGCAATTGTGCTGGCCACGGGCTTGGTGGTTGATGATGGTATAGTAGTTACAGAAAATATATTTAAGAAAGTTGAAGAGGGTTTATCTCCTTTAGAGGCAGCAATAAAAGGATCGAATGAAATTTTTATGGCTGTAATTTCTATTTCAATTACCTTGGCAGCAGTGTTTTTACCAATTATATTTTTAGAAGGATTTGTGGGTAGATTATTCAGAGAATTTGGTATTGTTATAGCCTCCGCCGTATTAATATCTGCTTTTGTTTCCTTAACACTTACCCCAATGTTAAATGCGAAGTTAATGAAAACTGGGCATAAAAAAAGCAGATTCTATAATTGGTCGGAGCCGTTTGTTGTAGGTATGGTAGAATCTTATGGCAGAACACTAAATAAGTTTTTAAAATTTAGATGGATAGCGATTGCTTTGATTGTACTATGTTTCGGAATGATATGGTTTTTTGGAAAAAACTTGCAATCAGAACTTGCGCCCTTAGATGATCGCAGTGCCCTGCAAATGCAGGTATCGGCACCAGAAGGTGCTTCATTCGAATACACTGATTTTTACATGCTAAAAATCGCTCAGTTAATGATGGATTCGGTGCCTGAGAAAAAAATTGCATTAACAGTAACCTCTCCAGGTTTTACAGGTTCGGGTGCTTCTAATACAGGCTTTGCTCGTATGAGAATTACGGAACCACAAGACAGAGATAGATCACAAACAGATATTGCAAATGCCCTCACTCGAATGACAAAAAGAATTCCTGAAGTAAAAACATTTGTTATTCAACAACAAACAATTTCTTCTGGTGGAAGAAGAGGTGGCTTACCTGTTCAATATGTTTTGCAAGCACCTAACTTCGAAAAGCTAAGAGAGTTTCTACCTAAGTTTATAGAGAAAGCACAACAAGATCCTACGTTTACCATGGTTGATGTAGACCTGAAATTTAACAAACCCGAACTTTCTGTATCTATTAACAGAGAGAAAGCAAAGAGCTTAGGTATTTCTATAATAGATATTGCACAAACATTACAGTTGGCTTTAAGTGGGCAGCGGTTTTCTTATTTCAATATGAATGGGAAACAATACTCCGTGATAGGACAGTTTGATAGAGTGAACAGAGACGAACCTTTAGATTTGACTTCTATTTTTGTAAGAAATAATGTAGGCGAATTAATTCAACTAGATAACGTGGTTGATGTTACAGAGGAAAGTAGCCCTCCACAATTATACCATAACAACAGGTTTATGTCGGCTACAGTTTCTGCAGCTTTATCGCCAGGCAAAACAATAGGAGATGGAATTAAAGTAATGGATAAAGTTGCAGAAGAAGTATTAGATGAATCGTTTTCTACTGCATTGGCAGGATCCTCAAGAGATTTTGCCGAAAGTTCTTCGAACATTTTATTTGCATTTATGCTTTCCTTAATTTTAATCTATTTAATATTAGCCGCACAATTCGAAAGTTTTATAGATCCATTTATTATAATGATTACAGTACCGCTAGCAATTGCTGGAGCAGTATTTTCATTATGGGTTTTTGATCAAACCTTAAATATATTTAGTCAGATAGGTATTATAATGTTAATAGGTTTGGTAACTAAAAACGGAATTTTAATTGTAGAATTTGCCAATCAATTAAAATTGCAAGGCAAACCAATGGCACAAGCAATTAGAGAAGCATCTACCGCACGTTTACGTCCAATTTTAATGACTAGTTTGGCAATTGCTCTTGGAGCTTTGCCAATTGCAATGTCGCTCGGCGCGGCAGCAAAAAGTAGAATAGGTATGGGTATAGTTATAATTGGTGGAACCATATTTTCTTTAATATTAACCTTATATGTAGTGCCTGCTGTTTATACGTTTATGTCGCGTACTAAAAAGTTAGATACTAATGATTATAAAGCTTTGGAGAATTAACATGATGAAATATTTTATATCTTTTTTAATCATATTTAGTAGTAATGCAGGTATCGCTCAACAATCACTTACCTTACGCAAAGCTGTAGAAATTGGTTTGCAGAATAATTATTCGATACAATTATCTAATAATGATTTTGAAATTACAGAACAAAACAGAAAGGCTGCAATATCTACACTCTTGCCAAGAATAGATGCGAGTGCTGGCCTAAATAAAAGTACAGTAGATACACGTCAGGTATTTGTTACTGGTGCCATACAAGAAAGAGACAATGCTGCAACTACACAACAAACTGCAGGGGTACAACTTTCGTGGATTTTATTTGATGGATTAAAAATGTTTGCTTCTTATGATCGTGTGAAAGAATTGGAGAGAATGGGAGAGGTGAACGCAAAAGCAATGGTACAGGGGGTTTTAGCCGACATCATTATAAATTATTACGCAATTGTTGCTTCGCAAGTACAATTAAAAGCAAGTACCGATGCCTTAGCGGTTTCTAAAAAGAGATTAGAAATTGCAGAGAATAAATCGGAAGTAGGCTCTGGTTCTACGCTTGATTTACTAAATGC
>JAGVEE010000277.1 GCA_020058405.1 Sphingobacteriales bacterium | reverse complement strand
CCAATCATTGGTACAAAACGAAATGAATCCAATACTTCTGAGTGAAACTCAGCATGACTGATTCGCTCGACTAAGTTCATTTTTTGTGTTTTTTCATCTCCAACAGGAATCACCATTCTTCCACCAATTTTTAACTGAGCCAATAACGTATTAGGGATACTTGGAGAGCCGGCCGTACATATAATTTTATCAAATGGTGCAAATGCTGGGATGCCTTTAGAACCATCACCATAAAAATACTTGGGCTTATAAGAAAGCGCACTCAACAGTTTTTTAGTTTTGTCGAACAGCTCTTTTTGGCGTTCGATAGTATATACCTCTGCTCCCAACTCCAATAAAATAGAAGTTTGATAGCCCGAGCCTGTACCAATTTCTAA
Source organism: Sphingobacteriales bacterium (assembly GCA_020058405.1). Lineage (GTDB taxonomy): Bacteria > Bacteroidota > Bacteroidia > Sphingobacteriales > Sphingobacteriaceae > CAJBVG01. Next base: position 2,770 of record JAGVEE010000277.1, on the reverse strand, counting down.
CACTTTGTCATTTTCTTTAATGGCTAATAATTCGGTTTGATACGCAACGGTATGAGGATGAGAAATGGTTTGCCCAGCACCAATCTGAAATGCTTTGTCTTCATAAGCATGGTCCCAAAAATCTTTGTGAAAGAAAAAATGCCTAGGCACCATCAACATACATTCTAATACCTGCTCGTTAGTGATACCTCGTTTACGCAAGTGCTCTACAAGAATTTTACGCTCGCCCTTGTGTTTATAACTATCGATAAATTGATCAGATAATTCTTTAATCTTCATTTGCATTTTATACTAGCTTTTCGCTTTTAACGTTTAACCCTTAAGTTTTCGGTGGAATTCCTTATTTTCGGACAATTTTAATTCATACATGAAACAAATTTTACGAAGCATCACTTATTTTTTATCCGTAATATCGATTTTTATCGCACTCTCATCTTGCGAAATTATAAATCCTAGCGAAGATATCCCATTCTATTTAAGAATAGATTCCATAAGTTTTATGGATTCTACAAAAATACCTGCAATTGCTACTAAACCAGGCGTACATCAAATTAAAGATGCTTGGATATATGTGGATGGTATTTACATAGGTACTTTTGAATTACCTGCAAATATTCCGGTATTTAGTGGCGCAGGCCAGCGTAAAATTACGGTCTCGCCTGGCATACTTGTGAGTGCACAAAATGGCGAGCGCAGAATTTATCCCTTTTTCACTAATTACAGTACAAACATAAATGCCGAGTTAGGTAAAACAGATACGCTCGCGGTTAAGATTTCATACGACCCAATATCTGTTAAATTCCCTTCCGAGGCAGTTGGTCAACTTCCCGAAGAATTTGAAGGCGTAGGCACCTTGTTTAGAACTACAATTAACTCTGATGTGGATACTATTTTGAGAACAGATGATCCGGCTCTAGTATTTGATGGTAATTTTTCGATGTTAATGGAAATAGATGCGACTAAAGATTTCATGGAATTTGAAACAGAGAAAGCGTACTCACTTCCTAATAATTCTCGCCCAGTTTATTTAGAAGTGAATTACAGAACTGATGTGAATTTAAATATTGGATTGTATGTAATTAATAATAATGGATCAGAAGTAACCGAAACTAGTGTGATAACCATGCTCGCCACTAATAATGAATGGAAAAAGTTATATTTAAATCTTACATCTGCAGTTTCTAGCTTTACAAACTCTAAATACAGAGTATATTTTAAAGCAGTGCACGATAGTGGTAATGCCAGTTCAAAGGTGTTAATAGATAACTTTAGGGTAATGTATAAATGAACAAGTTAAAACAAACACTTAAATATATTATAACAGATTATGCTAGTTCCATAATCGTTTGGGTTTGTTTTTTTGCCTACCGTAAAATATACGTAGAACCCTTAAAATTCGGTTACGATGTTCCCATCGATTTCGACCGTAACTTTTACCTTGGCTTGTTAATCATTCCATTTTATTGGCTTATAATATATGCTGTAAGTGGTACTTATAGAAGCATCTACAAAAAATCCAGGCTCAAAGAACTATTACAAACAGCTTCGCAAACTTTTATTGGTGTATTAGTATTGTTTTTCGCCTTAATCTTAGACGATGAAGTGGCAAATTATACCAATTATTATAAATCTTTTTTAACACTCGTTATTCTACATTTTTTTGCAACCGCAATTCCTCGACTGATTATTACCTCTAGTACAAAGTCTAAAATTAAGCGTAGAATAATTGGATTTAATACCTTAATAGTTGGCAGCAATCAAAAAGCATATAAGTTATATAAAGAACTAGAATCTGAGAAAGAGTCAGTTGGATTTAAATTTATAGGATTTGTAAACGGCGATGTAAATCACCAAAATGAATTAGCTCAACATCTTCCTCAGTTAGGAAAATATGAGGAAGTGGCAGATATTGTTACAAAGTATAACATTCAAGAAGTGATTATTGCCATAGAATCTTCGGAACACGACGATTTAAAAAAGATAATAGAAGATTTGGAAAACTCTAAAGCAGATGTTAAAATAATTCCGGATATGTACGACATCATAACGGGTTCTGTAAAAATGAACCATTTATTTGGTGTTCCTTTAATTCAAATTAAAACAGATTTAATGCCTGCATGGCAATTAAATATGAAAAGAATAATTGACGTATTTGTTTCGCTCGGATTCTTATTATTTCTCTCTCCAGTTTATTTAATTACGGCTATTATCGTAAAACTTACTTCCAAAGGACCAGTTTTTTTTAGTCAAACACGCATTGGTATTCATGCTAAACCTTTCAAAATTATAAAGTTCCGCTCCATGGTGGTAGGTGCAGAAAAATTAGGCCCACAACTTTCTAGCGAAAATGATTCGCGTATTACTCCATTCGGAAGGTTTATGCGCAAAACACGCCTCGACGAAATTCCGCAATTTTATAATGTACTCATCGGCGACATGTCATTAGTAGGTCCGCGTCCCGAACGTCAATTTTTTATTGATCAAATTATGGAGTATGCTCCACACTATAAACACTTACAAAAAGTTCGCCCAGGAATTACCTCTTGGGGGCAAGTAAAATACGGTTATGCAGAAAACGTCGAACAAATGTTAGAGCGTTTAAAATACGACATCATTTACATCGAGAACATGAGTCTTGCTGTTGATTTTAAAATCCTATTTTTTACCATCGCAACAGTAATAGAAGGAAGGGGGAAGTAGGTAGTGTGCTAATGTGTTTTTTGAAGAATCTCTATCTTTATCGGCGCTTATGGATGAGGTTCGATTCATT
>JAGVEE010000213.1 GCA_020058405.1 Sphingobacteriales bacterium | reverse complement strand
TCTCTCGCAGCCTGCGCGATTATTGGACTCGCACCTGTACCTGTACCACCACCCATACCTGCAGTTATAAAAATCATTTTGGTAGTTGCACCTAATAATTCTTTTACATCATCTATAGATTCTATGGCTGAGTTTTTTCCAACCTCTGGCATAGAACCTGCTCCTCTACCTTCGGTAAGGCTTGCACCTAACTGAACTTTATTTGGTATGGGACTTAATTCCAATGCTTGTGCATCTGTGTTACAGATGATGAAATCTACTCCTACGATCCCTTGATTGTACATGTGGTTTACTGCGTTTCCGCCGCCACCACCAACACCAATTACTTTTATAATTGATGATTTGTCTTTCAGCATCTCGAATTTCATATTTTCTTGTTTTATGTTTCTTACTTTGTAAATCCTTTATCGTCTATATCTTCAATATCTTTCAAAAAGAATTTTTCTCCTTTTGTTAAAATACTTTTCATAAAAGATTTACCTTGATTTTTTTCTCTCTCTACTTTCGTCTCTTTCTCTACTACTACCTTCGTTCCTTTTCTTTGCTCTTTCTCTTTTTGCATTTCTAAATATTGCAAACCTTTTATCACCAATCCAATACCTGTACTGTACATTGGACTCTTAATATCATCGAAATTAGATTTAGCTAAATGCTCATTCGGGTAACCAATGCGTGCATCAATACCTGTAATGTATTCTACCAATTGTGTGATGTGTTTTAATTGTGCACCACCACCTGTAACTACAATACCTGCGCCTGCTCTAATTTTCTTTTCGAAACCAGATGCTTGAATTTCATACTTCACTTGCTCTAAAATTTCTTCCATACGTGCTTGTATAATGTATGCAAGATTTTTTACCGAAACTTCTTTTGGCTCTCTCCCTTTTAATCCTTGTATTGAAATTACTTCTTCATCTTTATTTTCATCTGCTAAGGCCGATCCAAATTTTACTTTCAATGCCTCCGCAGTATTTTTCATTACAGCACAACCTTCTCTGATATCCTCGGTTATACTATTACCTCCGAAAGGTATAACAGCAGTATGTCTAATAATACCTTCGTAAAAAATTGCAATGTCAGAAGTACCACCACCAATATCAACCAATACTACGCCTGCTTCTTTCTCTTCATCACTCAAAACAGCATCTGCAGAAGCCAATGGCTCTAACACCATATCGGTTGCAAATAAATTTGCACGATCAATGCATTTAATAATATTATTAGCCGCTGTAATTTGCCCTGTAATTACATGGAAATTTGCTTCTAATCTTATTCCCGACATTCCTATCGGTTCTAAAATTCCTTGCTCATTATCTACCGTAAATTCTTGCGGTAAAACGTGTATAATTTTTTCTCCCGGAGGCATTGCCAAACGGTACATGTCTTCAATTAAACGATCCACATCTGCACGTGAAATTTCATCTTCGGTAGAATTTCTAACGATGATACCTCTGTGCTGTAAACTTTTTATATGCTGACCAGCAATACCCACCACTACTTCAGAAATATCGCAATTTGATTTTGCTGCTGCTTCTTCAATAGCCAACTTAATGCCTTTAATTGTTTTCTCAATATTAGTTACTACCCCGCGTGAAACTCCTGCAGATTCTGCCTTCCCCATTCCTAATACCTGAATCTTACCATGCTCTGTACGTAAGCCTACTATCGCACAAATTTTTGTCGTTCCGATGTCTAGTCCAACTACGATATCCGAATTTTCCATATTTATAATTTTTTATCTTCTATTTTTAAATTAGCAGTATCAGTAGGTATTTTTAAACTATCGTTTAAACTTATTACTGGCAGTTCTGCTTTGTCTCTTCTGCTGCATACCAATTGTCCTTTAAATTTAACATTGATGGTATGGTATGTTTGCCATCCTACTTTTGGCAATGCCTTTTGGTAAAACACCAATAGGTTTTCAAACTTTTCATTTGCATTACTGGTATCACCAAAAATAATTTTATGATCTCCCAGTCTTGGTATTAACACAATGTCTTGGTTTGGCTCAATATAAATTTGTTCTATTTGCGCATTCCAAAATTTATCTGCTCGTATTACATTACTTAAGTAAAATAATGAACGAACTAATGCTGTGCTAATACTATCATTTATTCCATTATACTGTTCCGTTATACTTCCGTTTGCAATTAAAACATTTGCGGAGTATAAAGTAGATAATGGCATCTTCCCACCTTTTTCATCAATATAAAAACTTTGTTGTACCTCGTTCATTATTCTCAACATTGGTTTCCTTTGCACAATGTTTACTTGTAGTTTCCCTTTTATATCGATGTACACATCTGCATCATCCACATATTTATTCAACTTCAACAATCGCTCTAACAAGCTAACCGGAATTCTGTGAATAGGAGTTCCTATTAAAGAATCGCCAGGGGAGAATAAAATTTTTAATACATCTTGTTTGTTGATGAAATAATTTTCATCTTCTCTGTTAATATTAATTTCAATCTTTTTACAAAGAACGCTTTGCTGTCGAACTTCGGTAAATGCTAAGGATACTACCGTTGCACTTAAACCTATGACCCATAAGGAAACAATACCTATTAGTTTCCAATTGATCTTTTTCATTTCGATAACATTTGTCGGAGGGGTTCAACTAAAGTGTCTATATCTCCAGC
>JAGVEE010000034.1 GCA_020058405.1 Sphingobacteriales bacterium | reverse complement strand
AATTGGGCGCTTGATTCAAATAAATCTGGCAGATTGACAGATTCTTTAATTGACATTGAACAATTAAATGATAAAACATTTGTTGATAATACAAACGGAATAGAAGTAAATAGAAAATACGTGGCCAAAGTCTGGATACATAAAGACAGCGACCCAACTGCCAAAATATTTATACATATTAAAGGAAAAGTAAATGGTGTTACTAAAGAAGAGTATGTTGAATGCGATAAGCTAAACTCAAATAATATACAAGTTGGTGATTGGGTTTTAGCAAAAGTAGAGCTACTTATTCCAAATAATTTCAGTACCCCAAATACTACTGATTTCATAAATGTTGGTTTAGCTAAAAACTCTTCAGGTGCAATTTCCTATTTCGACGATTTTATGTTTGCACCAATAGATGCAAATGTGAATGGATTTGTATTTGACCAAGATACGAAACTATTGAATGCAACAATTGGGAATGATGGCCTAGCCAAAAAATTTGAATACGACAAAGCCGGTAGGATAGTATTGACTTTTAATGAAACTACCAATGGTGTAAAAATAACATCTAAAAACAAATACAACTTCAGTCGTTAATTCTATAAACATAAAATCGTATTATAATGATAACTAGATATATAATTGTATTGCTAATTTCTGTATTAGGATTAACAAATACCCTATCAGCACAAACTGAACTACCATACAATCAAAACTATTCTTTCGAATCATTTATTTCTATAAAAAATGGAAATGGAGCGATGTTGCTAAATCACAATTACAAAAATGAATCTGTTAAATTAACTTTACCTAATTTTAATTTTAGGTATAACAATGTTAATTATAGCGACATATTTATAAACAAAAAAGGATGGATAAGCTTGGGATCAGATTTAATATATTTCCCAAGTAATAATAATGATAATATAGATTTATATGAATACACTCAAGTAAATGGTAATGATTTAATCGGATTAAAAGCTCCGTTAATAGCAGCATTATTCGATGAATTTGATTTGAATTACCGAGATCAATTAAATTTTGAAATTTGGTATGATTTGCAAACTTTAAACAATGAAGATGTATTAATTATTGAATGGAATAACATGCAATGGAGTTCTGAAGTTGCGGTTTTTGAACCAAATGCCAGAATACATTTTCAAATACGCTTATATGAAAATTCGGGGAATATTGAGTTTAGTTATGAAGTCACTGAGCCGGTATTGTTTAATTATGATCCCTCTGCAGGTGTAATTCCTGAAAATACAGGAGCTACTATTGGCTTAGGAAATAGTGGGACTATACCAGTACCTTTTTTAAATGAACAAATGAATGGCTTGAGCCAAGAGTTTAATGCCATTAATCTTTTAAATGGATTAAAAATACAATTTGTACCTCAATCAACTAATTCTGGTGGTACAGGAAATACTAATATTTCTGTTTCGGCATTTCAACAATCATTTAATGTGTATCCTGCCGACCTAGATAGGCAACTTATTCGCTTAAATGTGTACATTCCCGAAAATACTGAATCGAACGAACTAAATAGATTAAGGTTTGGAACAGATTTGTTAAGTTCTAAGTTTGATGTTTATAATTTAAGACTATTCCATAATACTACGAACACAATTACCAATAGCACTCTTATTGGTAGCCATGCAAGCGTACAATCCGACAGTTTGGAGTTTAATTTTTCTGCTTTACAATTATCAGTAGGTACGCATTATTTTTGGTTGCTAGCTGATATTTCTGAAAATGCAATTGAAGGAAATAGAGTGGATGTTAAACTATTGTCGTACATGTTTGGTACTAATAATAGATCGCAGATAATTAGCCCACCCGAAGCGCTTTTGATTTTAGATAATAGTTCATACGCCGGTAGAGGAATAGATATCCCCGAGCTTGAGTATTTTCAGGATTATGATAAAAACTGGTCGGAACAAATTTTATACAATGAACTTGGTGAAATTGTATCTCAAAATAGAGTTTATTATGATAATTTCGGCAGAGTAACGCAGCAACATAATAATACTTCAGGAAATATTATTACTACCCAAACCATTTATGATTTATTTGGTAGAACAGCCATACAAACCCTACCTGCAGTACAAACACAAAATACGTACATACGTTATGATCAAAATTTTATTACAAATAGTAATAATAACGAATATTCGTTTTCAGATTTTGATATAAACTCCAAAAGGGCTACACCAAACCCTCTAAAAAGTACCAATACCTTAGCAACGTATTACAGCAATAATAATAATTTGGAACCCTATGTTGCTGCAAGTGCTTATCCGTATAATCGTGCGTATTATACAAATGATGCAGCTTCAAATTTGCTTACTCTAAGTATGCCTGGAGAAGCATTTAAAAGAGAGGAAGGCCATGTTAATTATAATTTTAATATGATGTCGTCTGGCGAATTGGTTTATATATATGGTTTTATGAGGTCGTACATTCAAAATGTTTCTAGAGTAAATGTTATCGACCAAACTACCATAAACGATTGTTTAACGACTAAAGTGATAAGTATTAATGATAAAAAAGAAACTTCCATTTCATATTTTGGACCCAATAATATATTAGTAGCTAAATGCATGTCGGGCATGCCAAATAATTCTTGTGCTACCCAAAAAGTTTCTCATAATTTAACTGTTAACGCTAAAGATTTATTAAAACACACCAACAGTTTTGATTTGCATTTACCCAAATCTAAATCCAATACTTTAAAATTTACACAGCTTAGTCAATCAGTGTATGATTATACTTTTTTTGATCTCGTTATTTATAATTTAATGAATTCAGAAAAACTCATTTTAGGGGTTGATTATACCATTACTAATAATTTAGGTGTTTATTCTATTGCATTTTTACAAGGCAGTATTTATTATAATACTGATAATTATTTAAGAATTGGTTTAGTAAGAAAACCGAATAATATAAATTTTGCCAATATTAGAAGGGTTGATGATTTAGTGCTGAAGTTTTCATACGAATTGGACTACAGCAATTGGACAGCAAATTATTACGACACAAAATTAAATCTTATTACTTCCACACAACCAAAAGATATTGATTGTAATGTAAATCCAATTGCAAACTATTTAACTACTG
>JAGVEE010000179.1 GCA_020058405.1 Sphingobacteriales bacterium | reverse complement strand
GGTGCGATTGATAGAAAGCAATGCAGAGGGTAGAGTGCTCAATGTGCAGAAAAACAAGGCAGAGGTAGCCATTGGCGACTTACGTTCTGTGGTTTCTTTTTCGAAACTAGAGAAGTTAACTGAGAATAAAAACCAACAAAATACGAGTACAAACAAAAAGTTTTCGTCGGATAAAACCTATACAGAATCTGTGCGCGATTTTACACCACAAATAGATTTGCGAGGCATGCGCGGAGAGGAAGCATTAACGGAAGTAGAAAAATATTTAGATAAAGCATTGATGATGGGCTTTAACCAAATAAGAATATTGCACGGCAAAGGCGATGGCATACTGCGTAAAATTATTAGAGAATCTTTGAAGAAATACAAAGAAGTAAAATCATTGGAAGATGAGCATGTGGACTTTGGGGGAGATGGGATTACGGTGGTGAAGTTAAATGGGTGATTTTTTAGGTCACAAAGGACACGGAGTACGCACAGAGTTTCACAAAGTAAAAATTCTAAATTCTAATATCTAAATTCTAATATCTAAATTCTAAAATCTAATATCTAAATTCTAAAAAAAATCATAATCACATTAGGACTGCTCCTCAAATCGCTGCGCTGCGTTCGGGGACCGGCCACACATTCGAAAAGGATAAAAAGAACCCCTCAACTTCGCTTCGCTACGTTCGGGGACCGGCCACTCTTTCTAAAAAGGGAAAGAGAAAAAAGAAAGAAGGATTGCCGAAGGCAATCTTTTTTTCTTTTTCCTCTTTTTTTTGCGTGCAATATGGGGTCCCCGAACGCAGCGAAGCGGAGTTGAGGGGCGGTCCTAATGTGATAATCTATATTTTAGAATTTAGATATTAGAATTTAGAATTTTACTTTGTGAAACTTTGTGTGTACTTAGAGTCCTCTGTGACCTAAAAAAAACATCCCTACTCAATCAAAACTTTCCTAAAGTAATCACCCTTTTCAGTTCTAATTTCTAACATCATCATCCCATTAACTATTGATTTAGCAATCTCCACTTTATAATCATCAAAAGTTTGCTGATAGATTAATTGACCTAAGGAGTTATACATTTTTATTGCATAAATTTTATCAGGAGCAATCACTGTAATAGGAGAATGTTTAGAAGGATTTGGATAAATTAATAACTCATTATTTACAGAATTATTAACCCTTAAGGGCGTACAATTCGCCAAACGTATAGCCACCTGAGCCCTCACTTTTGGTTCAATTAAATTTAAGTAATCGATTCCAGGGCAAGAAGTATAACCGGGGTTGCAACCTTGTCGGTGACCCGCTATTAATCCTAAATACATTACAGGTGCAGCCACTGGGTGCAAAGAACTATCGTATGCATTTAGCAATTGTTCTTTCCAAAGTTTCCAAACTATTATATCGTTTATGGAAGCTAATGCCGTATCGCTTGGGAGGTAACCAGTACTTTCATAATTTCCCAATAAGCAAATGCCCATGGTATTGGTGTTTCGAGCACACATGTGCGCACCAATTACATTATCGTCGCCTAAAGAATCACCTTGTCGGCCATCGTAAATATCGCCATTTGGAGCAACTAAAAAATTGTACCCAATATCGTCCCAACCATTGGTTTGGGTATGTAATAAATAATAATTACGAACGGTACCTGTGTAATCGGTATTAGTATTGGAACCTGCCGCATGGTGTAATACAATGTGTTTTACTTGAGAGTATTTAGGATTTGGCGCAGGATCCGGTAAGCCGACTCTCCAAATGCTTTGATCGATGCTTTCTGGTTGGGTGTTACAATCGACGGTGCTTTTTTTTTTAGTATCCTTTAAGTAGGATTTTTTTAAAGGGGCAGCATATAAAAGATTTATTCTGATGTTACCTTCGAGGTTGCCGCTGTAAAAGCTGAAGAATTGAAAAGGATTTTTGGAAATTAACAGACTTGAGGATTGGTTAGCACCGCGTTCGGCCGTTTGTTGAACGTTTTCGGTATTCTCATCGTCTTTATTTAATTCGTGTTTCTCTTTGCCACCTAAAAGCAAATAGGAGCCATTGAAATTCTGGTTCGAATGTACTTCTACGGTTAAACTAGTGCTTAAAAACTGAGGGATAATTTGAGTGTAAAAAGTATTTTTCTTTACGGTAAATTCTATGGCTTTAAAGTGTTTGCCGTTTTCTTTGATGGCAGTAATGGGGCCCTCTTGAGCGTAGGCAGTGATGGAAATGAGTAATGCAAAAAATAGAAAGGTGTTTTTCATTAGGCTAATATAACGAAAATCCGTGAATCCGAGAATCCGAAAGGCCGATAATCCGAAAGGCCGAAAAGCCGTGAATCCGAAAGGCCGAAAAACCGAAAAGACAAAATAGAAAGATTGAGACGTTGTGAGTGCGAGAATAAAAAAAAGCTGCATAAAAAAACCTGCATTTATGCAGTTTTTTCTGTGAGTATTTAGCATAATATTTGTAAATGATTATACTCGAAGAATTGCAAGTTTGGAGGAAAGCGATTGATTTGGCAAAAGAAGTGTATAAATTAACAAAGCTCCTCCCCAAAGAAGAGAAGTACGGAATTATCTCTCAAATGCAAAGGTGTTCAACATCAATTTCAGCAAACATAGCAGAGGGAGCTGGGCGAAACTCTAAAAAAGAATTTATAAATTTTTTATCAATTGCTAACGGTTCTGCTTATGAGCTACACTCATTTATAGTATTAGCATTTGAATTGAATTTTATTGATAAAGAAACTAAAATTTCAATACTCGATAAAAACAATCATGTGATAAGAATGAATGTAAAACTTCAAGATTATTTAAGACAAAATCTTAAATAAAACAAACCATATACATTAAATTAATTCTAATCTAATAACATTCGGTCTATCTTCCTTTCGGATTTTCGGGTTCACGGTCTTTCGGCCTTTCATATTTTTCCTTATAATTGCAAGAACAAGCATAATTCGATAAAATGAATAAAGTTGTAAACAACGCCGAGGAGGCAATAAAAGATATACAAGACGGTATGACCCTCATGTTGGGTGGGTTCGGTTTATGTGGCATTCCAGAGAATTGCATCAATGCCTTGGTTGCGAAGGGCGTGAAAGATTTAACCTGTATTTCTAACAATGCCGGGGTAGATGATTTTGGGATTGGTTTGATGTTGAAACAACGCCAAGTGAAAAAAATGATCTCCTCTTATGTGGGTGAGAATGCAGAATTCGAGCGACAGTTATTAAGTGGAGAATTAGAAGTGGAATTGATACCACAAGGAACTTTAGCCACCAGATGTATGGCATCGGGTTACGGAATGCCTGTAATATTTACCCCTGCAGGAGTAGGCACGGAGGTAGCTATTGGCAAGGAGGTGCGTAATTTTAACGGAAAAGATTATTTAATGGAGTATGCCTTCGATTCCGACTTTGCCATTGTAAAAGCTTGGAAAGGCGATACCATGGGGAATTTAATTTTCAGATCTACGGCAAGAAACTTTAACCCGGTTATGGCAATGGCTGGTAAAATAACCATTGCCGAAGTAGAACATTTAGTTCCAGCAGGAGAGTTAGACCCCGATCAAATACACACACCAGGCATATTTGTGCACAGAATATTTGAAGGAAAAAATTACGAGAAAAGAATAGAACAAAGAACGGTAAGAAGTTAGTGTGCTCGTATGCTAGTGTGATAGTGTGCTAATGTTGCAAACTCAT
>JAGVEE010000105.1 GCA_020058405.1 Sphingobacteriales bacterium | reverse complement strand
GTTAGGAACCATTGTATACCCATGTTTCGTAAATTGGGAACAGGTTGGTGCTCGTATCCACCTCTTGGGGTAATGATTAGTAAAATCAAGGGGCGTACAAAAGCCATTAGGGTACAAGCGGCTGCGTGCATACCACCTGTGTTCGAAAAAATATCAATACTTAAGCCCATCATAAAAGATAAACTAAGCAATAAATACAAAGGAGTTTCTAAAGGTAATAATAACACAAAAAGCACATATACATAAGGGTTCACCATGTTATATAAGCCAACGTTATTAAATACAATTACTTGTAAAATTAAGAGTACAAAAAAACGAAGGGTATTGCTTAATAATAGCTTAATCATTTTCCACCTCCTTCACTTCTAGTTTTTTTAATTCTTCAGCAAAATTATCTTCTACAATGTAAACATATCTTAATGTTGGAAAATTAGTCGAAAGGGCAACTTCAATATTGTAAAAATTATCGCCACTGTTTAAATCACATCTTATTACTCTACCGATAAAAACTTCTTTCGGAAATTTCTGTGAGAAACCTGTAGTACTTACCGAATCTCCAATTTTAACTTTTACGTGTGTAGGAATATCTTTAAGAGATGCGAATTTCGGATTTCTACCTTCCCAAACCAATGAGCCGTATTCTTTTGATGAATTTAATTGTGCTGAGATTTTAGAATCTTTGTGCAAGAAAGATATTACTGTACAGAAGTGTTCTGATACGTCTTTAATTGTTCCAACTATTCCATCGCCACAAATAACACCCATTTTTTCGCGTATACCGTGTAATGAGCCTCTATCTAAAGTAATGTAATTGTTTCTTTTATTTACACTGTTGTTTATTACTTTGGCCTCTATGTACGTATATCTTCTCATAGTAGAATCTCCTACGTATACTCGATTTACTTTATTAGAATAAGGGGATGAGAGCAATAAGTTTCTTAAGCGTGCATTTTCTTTTGACAAACTATCGTTTAAACTTTGTAGGTTCACAAATGAGCGTGCATCCGAAACGTATTCGAATAATTCTGCACTTATATTATTAGCTGAATTAAAATACGAAGCACTGTGGTAGCTATTGTTGTTTACCATTAACACAATGGCAAAAGCTTCAAGCGCTAAGAATAAAAAGAAAGCATAGTACCTAAGAAAGAATAACCAAAGATTACGCATTTACAATTGTGCTTTCAAAAATTAGGTCATTAAGAATTTAAAGTTTCCGATATTTTTCAATGCAATACCTGTACCTCTTACTACCGCACGTAATGGATCTTCTGCAATGTGTACTGGTAATTTTGTTTTGCTTGAAATACGTTTATCTAAACCTCTTAGTAATGCACCACCACCTGTTAAATAAATACCTGTTTGGTAAATATCTGCTGATAATTCTGGTGGGGTTATTTCTAGTGCTTTTAGAATCGCTTCTTCAATTTTAGAAATAGATTTATCTAAACAATGTGCAATTTCTGTGTACGATACTTTAATTTGTTTTGGTACACCTGTCATTAAATCTCTTCCTTGTACTGCAAAGTCAGCAGGTGGTTCGTCTAATTCTGTTAAGGCAGCTCCTACTTCAATTTTAATTTTTTCGGCAGTACGGTCACCAATTAATATGTTGTGTTCTCTACGCATGTATTGCACAATATCACTGTCAAAATTATCACCCGCAACACGAATCGATTGGTCGCAAACAATACCCGATAATGCGATAACTGCAATTTCTGTAGTTCCACCACCAATATCAATAATCATATTTCCCATTGGTTCTTCCACATCAATACCAATACCTATAGCTGCTGCCATTGGTTCGTGTATCATGTAAACTTCTTTAGCACCTGCAATTTCTGCAGAGTCACGCACTGCTCTTTTTTCTACTTCGGTAATACCAGAAGGAATACAAATTACCATACGCAATGATGGTAAAAACCAACCTCTGCCTGGGTTTATCATTTTAATCATGCCACGGATCATGTGTTCTGCAGCATCAAAGTCTGCAATAACTCCGTCTTTTAAAGGGCGAATTGTTTTAATTCCATCGTGTGCCTTACCGTCCATTTGCATTGCTTGTTTACCAACTGCAATAACTTTACTAGTTTTACGGTCAATGGCAACAATAGAGGGTTCGTCAACCACTACTTTGTCGTTATGTATAATTAAGGTGTTTGCTGTGCCTAAGTCAATCGCAATTTCTTGCGTAAAAAAGTTAAATAATCCCATTATTTCTTATTTCTTATAAGTATTCTGATAAAATATGATTGTCAATTTATGAATAATAATCCAATAATGTCAAATCTTAGTGTTTAAAGTGTCTCACACCCGTCATTACCATTGCTAATCCATTTTCATTGCAATAGTTAATAGAATCTTGATCTTTAATAGATCCACCCGGTTGTATAACCGCTGTGATGCCTGCTTTTCCTGCTATCTCCACACAATCTGGGAATGGGAAAAATGCATCAGAAGCCATTACCGCACCATTTAAATCGAATCCGAAAGCTTCTGCTTTTACAATAGCTTGTTTTAATGCGTCCACTCTGGAAGTTTGCCCTACGCCACTTGCCAATAATTGCTGGCCTTTAGCAAGTATAATGGTATTAGATTTGGTGTGTTTTACCAATTTATTGGCGAATGCTAAATCGTTATATTCTTGTTCTGTTGGCACTTTATTCGTTACAGCACGCATTTCAGCTATGCCTTCCATCGATAAATCTTTGTCTTGCTCTATTACTCCGTTTAGTAATGTTTTAAACTGTTTACTTGGTAATGCAACATTTTTTTGAACTAATAAAATTCTGTTTTTCTTTTCTGATAAAAGAGAAACTGCTTCTGAATCAAAACCCGGTGCTATTAATACTTCACAGAATAAAGAGTGTATTTCTTTAGCGGTTTCTGCATCAATAACTCGGTTGCAAATAATAACTCCACCAAATGCCGAAACTGGGTCGCCTGCTAAGGCATCAATCCAAGCTTGTTTTAAACTAGCCCTGCTTGCAAGCCCACATGCATTGGTATGTTTTAAAATAGCAAATGTTGGCTCCTCAAATTCTTTTATCAATTCTACCGCTGCATCAACGTCTACAAGGTTATTGTATGATAATTCTTTGCCATTCAATTTTTCAAACATCGCATTTAAATCACCAAAAAACACTCCTTGTTGATGTGGGTTTTCACCATAACGTAAGGTTTGCGATTGTTGCACACTTTGTTTGAAAACCGTTAGAGGCTGTTCTTCATTAAAATAATTAAAAATGGCTGTATCGTAATGGGAGCTTGTGTTGAAGGCACGTTTTGCAAATTCTTTACGATCTGCAAGCGTTGAATTTCCTTCTTGCTTTTCTAACACTTCATGTAAAAAAGTATAATCGTTTTTAGAAGAAACGATGATAACATCTTTAAAATTCTTTGCTGCTGCACGAATTAACGATATCCCGCCGATGTCTATTTTCTCAATGATGTCTTGCTCGGCAGCGCCAGAAGCAAGGGTTTCTTCAAAGGGATATAAATCCACAATTACCAAATCAATTTCTGGTATTTCGTATTGTGCTAGTTGAGCTAAATCAGTGTCTAATTCTCTGCGAGCTAAGATTCCACCAAACACTTTTGGATGCAAGGTTTTTACTCTACCACCTAAAATAGATGGGTAAGAAGTTAGCTCTTCTACCGGAATTACAGGAACACCTAAGTCTTTAATAAAGCTCTCGGTTCCTCCGGTAGAATAAATATTAACTCCATGTTTGTGGAGTAAATGAATTATCGGTTCTAGGTTATCTTTGTAATAGACTGATATTAAGGCGTTTTTCACCTTTTTTGATGCGCTCATGAAGAAATTGTTTGGAAGCGCAAGTTTATGAAAAATTAATGAGTTCCGGGGTATACTTTTTTATCCAATTTTTTTAATAAATCTTCAATAATTTTTGGATAATGTAGATGTTCTAGTTGATGAACTTTGTAAGCTAATTTTTCCGCATCATCATTACTATCGATTAAGCAACGAGATTGGTAAATAATTTCACCCTCATCAAAAAGTTCGTTCACGTAATGTATACTGATGCCTGTTTCTGTATCGCCAGATTCAAGCACGGCTTCGTGCACTTTCTTGCCATACATACCTTCACCACCAAATTTTGGCAATAGAGCAGGATGAATGTTTACGATTCTTTTTGAATATGCTTGTATAATTCGTTCAGGAATTAACCACATAAAACCGGCTAATACAATTAGGTCGATTTCTAAATTCTTCATCAAATTATCGATGGAATTGGTGTGGTATAATTCTTCTCTGTTAAAAACATGAGTAGGCACTTCAAAATTATCAGCACGTTGCAACACATAGGCATCTGGTTTATTACATAAAACCAGGGCCACTTCCATCTCTTTGTTACGTTTAAAATGCTCCATTATACGCTGAGCGTTTGAGCCCGAGCCCGAAGCAAAAATTGCGATTCTTTTCAATGCTTGTTATTAATTCCTCCAAAAATAATAAAAAATTCTATAAATGCTTATTTATACTAAGTAAAGCAATTGTTAGTCCAACACTACAAATGGTGTATTCACTAATTTCTTTTTTAATTCTGATGGTTCGTATTTGGTAAAAAGCCAGTTGTAATAAGGCGATACATATTTGTATTCTCCTTTTCTAGAAAACTCTAAATTGAAATTATTGATGTAATAAGCATAGAACTTATAACGATCAATCATCATCTCTGGAAATTTTTGATCAATAGAATCTTGTAATAATTCAATGATTAAAAAATCAATGGATTGAATTTTATTTCTTGCACCTTCGATGAATTCAAACTCAGCCCCTTCCACATCAACTTTTATTAATAGATTTTTTTCTGAAATAGAATAAGCAAACTCATCAAAGCTAATAGAATCTATAGTTACAGCCTCTAATTGATGTTTACTTTCAAAGGTGTTTTTTATACTACCAGAACTATCATCGGTTAAATTTCTGTAAAAAGTAATCGGTTCATTTGTGTTTGAAATGGCCAATTTATGTGCAATAAAATGCTTGTTATTCTTTTGTTGATTTTGTTGTAATTGATCAAACAAAACAGGGTCGGGTTCGAAAAAATGAATTGGTTTTTTTGATGCGTTATATTCATCAATATAAAAACAAAAATAACCCAAATTAGCACCTACGTCTATAAATGCATCACTGTGTTTAAGCAATTCTTTTAACAAATAAAGTGTAGCATATTCTTGAGTATACAGCTTAGGTGTACCAAAGGCGGCAATAGGGTGAGAGATGCTTACCGCAATTTTATAATTTGTATTTATCCCTAAATTGCTTTTAATTACATTAGATTGATCGCAATAGGTGGCAATATTAGAGATTACTTTAAAAATTACATTCGACTTAAACTCAGGTGGCAATTGTGCTGCCAATTTAATAATGCTGAGTTTAAAAGGAATTATTTTTACAATTAAATGGTATATTTTTAAGAGCATATACGAATATAAAAAAAGGAGGCTATAAACCTCCTTTCTCTTATTTAATTTTTATTGAATTACAAATTTCCTCTTAGTTCTTGCTCACGTTCTATCGATTCGAACAATGCTTTAAAGTTTCCTTTGCCGAACGAGGTAGCCCCTCTACGTTGTATAATTTCATAAAATACAGTTGGGCGATCTTCTACTGGTTTTGTAAATATTTGCAATAAATAGCCTTCAGGGTCTCTATCTACTAAGATATTTAATTTCTTCAGTTCATCCACTGGTTCATCAATTGTACCTACACGCTCAAATAAATCGTCGTAATACGTTTCCGGAACATATAAAAACTCAATACCTCTTCTGCGCATTTCTGCAACTGTTTCTATAATATTATCGGTAGCAATTGCAATATGTTGTACTCCGGCTCCGTAATAAAAATCGATGTATT
>JAGVEE010000294.1 GCA_020058405.1 Sphingobacteriales bacterium | reverse complement strand
TTTCAACTTTCGAATTTTCATAACTAAATTTTATGGCATTAGAAATAAAATTTCTGATGATAAAATCAAAATGATCTTTATCAAAAAATATGGCGGTATTATCAAAGCCAGTATAAATAAACGTTAATCCTTTATTAAAGAATTGAGAAGTATGAATATCTATATTATGTTTAATCTGAAGGTCAACATTAAACATTGTTTTGTTTAAACTAATTCCACGCAACTGTGCTTTGCCCCAATGTAAAATATTATCTAAGGTATCTACCGTTGCAAGGGTTTGGTTATTTAAACTGTTTACCAGTAACTCTAACTCGTCTTTTGTGTAATCATCTTTTGCAATTCCATCTAATACTGTTACGATATTATGCAAAGGCGATTTAATATCGTGCGAAATAATAGAAAGCAATTTATCTTTTACAATGTTAGCCCGTTTTAATTCTTTGTTTATTTTATTTCTACTTTTTAAAAGAAAAAACAATAGAATAGAGGTAAATATAGTAATGATTACACTTATCAAGTAGAATAAATTTTTCAGAATATTTTTCTCGTTTATGAGCTGTAATTTCTCTATGTAACTTTTGGATTTTACTAATTCGTAATTCGCTTCCAATACTTCAATATTTCGATTTACTTCTGTTAAACGCAAACTATCTTTTGCAGCTTGGTATTTTTTTAAGGAACTCAAGGCTTTTGATGCATCTCCTGTATTTTCATATATCTCACTTTGTAAACTATAATTATCAGCAATAAGATCTTTAATTTGATGCAGCTGCGCAAACTCCATAGAACTATTCGCATAATTAAGAGCTAGTTTTGTATTTGTGTTTTTAAAGAGCTTCGCGAGGCCATGCGTTAGGTGTGCATAATGTAAAGGCAGTACATTTTTATCAATGGTTAAATTAGCTTTATTATAATAACCCATTGCAAGTTCAAATTCATTTAATTTATAGGCACAATCGCCGGCAATAATATAGAATTGGATAAGGTTAATGTCTTCTGGATATTCATCTAAAATATCAATTCCTTTTTTTAAATAGGTAAGCGCACTTTTATAATTCGCTAATTCATATTCGAGCTGGCCTAAATTACCAAGATAATTTACGTACAATAATACGTTTGCTTTTAATTCATCTTTATCAATTTTAAGTAAGTAATACTTTGCTTTTTTGTATTCCTCTAGGGCAGAATATACAGAGGCTAGGTTTATGTATACTGCTGAAAAAATGGTTTTATTATTTGTTTTTTCTGCGTAAATTAAGGTTCTCAGTAAATAATTAGCAGCAAGAGTATAGTTTCCTTTGTAAGACTCTAATATGCCGAATTGCATATAACAATTCATAATATTGCGCTGATCATCTAAGCCAATAAATGCGTAGTAAGCATATTTCAAATAAAATTCGGAAGAATCATATACGGTTCTGTTGGTATAAATGGTAGCCAATTGTATGGCTGCATCTGCTTTTATTTTGATTTCAGAATTTTTGTTAAATACATTTACTAATGAATCTTTAGGGGATAAAGCAGCGCTAGTGTTACTTAAACTAAAGATTATCAAAAAAAACAATAAAAATAAAATGGAAACTGGGTATGATTTTTTTAACACGATATATAATTTTCTTGCTCTAAAGTAGCTATAAACAATAGTATTCCCAAATTAGTAGTAACAATTAGAGCACATCGTTGATCATTTGCCTAATTGAAGGAATACTTCATCTGAAACAAGAATTTATTATTAAAAGTAAATTACTTAAATAGCCTATTTTCTATACAATACGCATTAATTAAATAAAATAGGAATATTATATACAAGCTAAAAAAAATAGATTATCGAAATAAGTTTACTTGCATCATTATTGTAATGTATGTTCCATAGCTACCATTTAAGAGAGAGTTCATCATTTTAATAGATGAAAATGGTTAGTTTATGTTTTAGTTGAAATCGGCGTTGTAAAAGGCGCCGATTATTTTTTTAAAAAAACTCTAGATAAACCTATCAAAGGAATCATTAATTCATGCAATGATTCACAATTTTGTATTAGCCTGTGCAATTTTTAGTCTATAACTGTTATTTAATCCCTAATATTCATTGAATTAAGTTAATTAATTACTAATTTTGCATTCAACAAGAATTTATTATTACCCAAATAATATTGCCCTAATTCATAATTCATGACTCTCAACGTGTTAAAGCAGGTAAGTGCTACCGCATTGCTATCGACATTGCTATTGATTTCGATAGATTCTTCTGCACAAAAAACATTTGTTGGCACAAGTGGTACAAATTGGAATGTTGATGCCAGCTGGAGTCCCTCTGGAATACCTACAGCAAGTGATTGTGTGTTAATACCGAATGCTAAAAGTGTGGTGATAAATGTAGCCGCAGTATGTAAGTCTATAACCATGCAAACCGGTGCTACCACAACTACCCTTTCCATCTCTTCAACAAATTCCTTAACAGTTTCTAATCAAATTTATTTTGCTCCGGTAACTACCGGTAATAATTACAATCATACACTTGCTATTGGTACTGGTACAGTAACTTGCAAAACTTTATTGTTTGATGATAATAAATCTGCTACTAGAATAACCCAAGTTACCATGTCTACAGGCAGATTAACAGTTACAGGGAATGTAACGCTTTTAGGTACAACCAATGGGGAAAATAAAATAACTATGACGGGGGCTGCAAACCTAGTAATTGGTGGCAATTTTACAGCTACCTCAACTTTCGCGGCATCACTAACTACTTTTACTGGGAGCAAGGTTATTTTTAACGGAGCCAATGCGCAAAGCATTAGTTCTGGTTTTACCTATGCCGATTTGCAATTTTACGGGGCAGGTACTAAAACATTTTCGGGTACTACCACTACAACAGTTGGTAGAGCAAGTGCCGACTCGCTCGATATTAGAGCAGGCACAACGGTAGTCGTAGGTACGATGTTATTTGCAACCGGTGGAACCGGAAGGAGATACCATATTGCAGGCACATTGGTTACCGCCAATACAGCCGGATTTAGTGGCGGGGCAAGCACTACTATTACAACCACTAATGCTCCAACCATTAACCTGGTAGCAGGAAGCACCATACATTACAACAGTACCTCTGCACAAGCCATAACCACACGTACAGATTATAAAGCACTCGAAATTTCGGGTGCATCTACAAAAACTATTTCCGGCACCACAACCATTGCAAATAACCTGGTGGTAAATACAGGTGCAACCTTAGCCTATAACGCTGCTGCACTAAATGTAACTGGCAATATTACTAGCGATGGAAATTTAACTTCTACCTCAGGAACTCTAACAATTTCAGGAGATTTTTCTAATACAGGTACATTTACATGCGGTACTGGAACAGTGCACTATAACAGAGCGGGGGTGCAAGTAGTTAAAGGTACCACCTATAATAATCTTACCATCTCGGGCTCAGGCATTAAAACAATGGCTGGTAGTGCTGGTGTAAACGCAATATTACTATTAACTGCTGGCAATTTAAGCATTGCCTCTAATACACTTACACTCAGCGGTACTTTCTCGGGCACTGGCACAGGTACATTAATTGGTTCTGCTACCTCTTCTATGAGTATTGGTGGTTCTAGTGTGGTAGGTACTTTACGTTTCGATAATACAAGCCGTGCGAATAAAACGATTAATTCGTTTACGCTTAACAATACAAATGCTGGTTCTTCTGTAACACTTAATAATGCTGCTGCTGCCGATACTCTATTAATTTCGGATGTACTTACCTTAACAGATGGTGCACTTATTTCTAACGGCAGATTGTTATTACTTTCTAATGCAAGTGCTACTGCACGTGTAGCTCCAGTAACACAAGGTTCTATTACAGGAAATATACATGTAGAAAGATTTATACCAGGAGGTGCAAATAAAAGAAAATGGAGGTTTATGTCCTTCCCGGTAAATAACACTGGTACCATGACATGGCAAGCAATAAAAGACTTCATTATGGTAACAGGAATAGGTGCAGGATTTGACGCAGGTCTCGGAAATTCTACTCCATCTTTAAGAACATACAACGAAGCAGTTGCGGGTAGTTCCTCAAACGGATGGACAAACCCAGATAACATTACAAATACCGTAAGTACAGGAACTGGCTTTGAAGTGTTTGTGCGTGGTACTCGCGGATTGGCAAATCAGTTTGTAGCTGCTACTGTACCAGACAATGTTACATTTAGATTTTCAGGTACGATGAATACAGGTAACGTATCTGTAAACCTAACTTTTAATAATTCTAGTAACACTGGCGATGGATTAAACTTGGTTGGTAACC
>JAGVEE010000045.1 GCA_020058405.1 Sphingobacteriales bacterium | reverse complement strand
TTCAAAGAAGAACCCTCCTCAAACATCAATAAATACATCCCATTCGAAAGTTCAGATAAATCTATTGTATCATATAATCCATCTGTATAAAAACTGCTAACTTCTCTACCCATTGCATCCATCACTTTTACATTACTAGATTTGCCACTGGTATTTTTTATATTGAAAATTCCATTACTTGGATTTGGGTATACGGTAAATAAATTTTCGGATTTGTTTTTAGAGAAACCACTTGCAGTACCATTGTATAAAGCGGTGATTTGTGCAGGACTTAAGGCCGATTTATAATAATACACCTCGTCTAAATAACCCGTGAAATTTTGCGTAACTCCAGAAGATGTACCGATGCCTATGTATGCTTGTGTTGGAGTACTGCTACTTACTAAACCCGTAATGTCTAATTCGGTACTATCGGAACTTAAGATGCCTTTTCCAGTTTGTCCGAATCCGCTGAAGTTTTGGAATTTTATTTTATTGTTATCTACAAAAATTGAGCTTGTATTATTTTCTTTATTTACCACTATTACCACATGGTGCCAACTGTCGTCGTTAAATTGCTCTTTACTACAAATAAATATCATTCCACTTGTTCCGTTCTCACCAGCCAAAGCAAAGGTTATACTTCCGTCGTAAAATATATAACCAATAGACATAAATATCCCCTTCGCAAATCCTTGCATACCTGAAGTAAACACGGAATTGATTCCTAGTCCTGAGCATTTAACCCAAGCAGCAATAGAAACACTTCCATTTCCATTACCAAAGCCAGTGGTATCGTTCACCTTAAATTCGCTTCCATTCGCAGCATTGAACCATAATGCTGCATCGGCTACACTGTTTCGATCTGGTACAGGAGCTATTTGAGAGAGCACTCCGTTTTTATTGTTTCCACTTGCATCGTTACCATTGCCATTCATTGGGTAATATGCTAAAGGTGTTTGAGCATTTAGTGCTATGCTACTTGTTAAAAATAAGAGTGTAAATATTTTTTTCATCTTGTTAGAAATAGTTTGAGAGCAAAACTAGTTTTTAGAGATGAAAGGTGGAATAGTACAAATGAGGTATAATTGAAAGGTGAATTGAGGGTCACAATGTACGCGAAGTACACACAAAGTAACACAATGTAATCTTTGTGAACCATTGTGCGTACTTCGTGTACTTTGTAAGCTAATTTTTCAAAAACTTCACAGAAGAGCCTTCCTCAAACATCAATAAATATAATCCATTCGGAAGATTGCTTACATCAATAGAATGATTTACAGTATCAATCTTAAACTCCCCCACTACTCTACCGAACATATCTACAACTTTAAGTGCTGAAGTTTTATTTTCTCGCATTTGTATAGTTAGCATTCCATTTGTTGGATTTGGAAAAACGCTGAACAGATTTTCTTTATCAACATTAATACCAACAAAATTATTAATGGTAAAGCGCATAGAATCTACAGTAGTATTCCCGGCGGCATCCATGGCCCAAACCGTTAATGCATATTCGCCATTTGGCAAAGTAGCCGAATTAAAAATCAGGTCGGAATCGAAGGCCGTTATAGTATCGTTTCCATTAGAATTGGTAAGGATGTGGTAAAAGGCGCGCTCGTTGTAATTACCTGTAGAAAAACAAGTAGCATCTCTGGAGTACATTGTATTGATGATGTCTTGCACATAAGGTCCGTTAAAATACGTATCGTTAAACATATTAAAATCGAAACTATAATCGTCGGTTATAATTAAGGTTGGTACATTAATCGGATTTACCTTAAATCCAATTCTGTGCACATCTACTTTCCAAAAAGTATTTATTAAATCGTGTACGTTGGAAATAATGTCCACTTCGCCGTATACATTTTCACTAGAAAGGTAATCGCCGATAGCATCTCTGAATGCAAATTTTTGCCCTGCAACTGCTTCTTCAAAAACTGGTGCGGTGGTATCTTTAAAATTACTCATGTAATAAAGTGGATCGTCGAAGGTCCACCAAGAACCCGACCACGTAACACCTTTATCAACAATACGTGCGAAATGGCAATGCACAAAACCTGTAACTGGGAAATCTACTAATTGCCCAATTACTTCACCTTCGGCAACAGTATCGCCAACGATTACAGGAATTAATTGTTCATCTAAATGCGCGTATAAATAACCTTGTGAAGAATCGGTGCTAGAATTATTATTGGCAATGGCCACGCGCCAATGGTAATCGCCGCTAGTAGTGAGCACTGCTTTTACATAACCACTTTTTACGGAGTGTACATTTTCTAAATGATCGCCAAACAAATCGACACCCGGATGCAAATAAGTACTACCCGGCGAATACTCTTGAATTTCGTTGTATGAATTTCCGATGGCTTGGTAACTAGACGTACTAAAATAATCCATCGGATTTTTAAAAGTTTCGTTGGTACGGTTATTGAATTTTGGATCTATGTTTTCTGGTGCGTCTACTTTTGCAAAAACACGCGCATAGGTTTTAGTTTCGATAAAAGTATCGGCGGTAAAATTGCTGAGCTTGTTTAAGTAATATTGATATTGAGTGTTGCTTTTTGTACGCGTGCTGATGTACCAATTGTTATTATAAATTTCTGCATCAAAAATAATTCCTTTCTTCGGAGTGTATACATTGCTTAGTGTAGCATCAGCATATTTATAAATACCATTTTTGCAAATGTAATACCAAGTATTATTATTATTTATTAGTTGGATGATGGGGCTAGGTGCTTGTATGTTTTTATCATCAACATAAATTACGGTTCTATTTGTATTGATGTGAGAAAGCTCGCCTTGGTTGTTGATAGCAAAAAGTGTAGAGCCTATTATTTTTTGTTCATCAAAAGTTTTTAGGTTGATGGAATGTATAAAACCAGCGCTGTAAAATGCGATGAAATTTTTATGCTCGGAGAGTTGTAAATTGATGCATTGTGGAAATGTTTTTGTACTGATTAATGTTCCGGCAACTGAATAAAAATAAATAGTAGCAGGAGCATTTTCATAATTGGCATCAATGGATAAAAAACCATCAGCAGTTTGATGCAAAGTATTTCCATTGAATTTCTTTTGCTGGAAATTGATTTGAGTTTTAGCATTTTGGAGCACAACATCATAGTCCAAATTATTCCTATCAGGAATAATAATATGCCCAGCAGGCGATAATGACTGAGCATTTAGGGTGTTTATTCCGAATAGGAATATTCCTAAATAGAGTATTATTGATTTAGTTAGACGATACATTGTTTGAGTTTTACCTAAGATAAGGAAAAAACAGGAAACAAGAAATTCCATATTTCGTCAATTAAACTAAAAAAGTTTCCATAAAATGGAACTTTTATTTATATTTGTATAATGAACATAGTAGAGGTTTCGACAGGAAAAGTGTATCCGATAGACATCTTAGCTTTAGAAAAAGCTGACTACAAACGGTTGTCAAAGTCGAGGTATTTCTTTGATTGGAAAGAGGAAGAAAAATCCGAAACCTACAAGTTGGTGCAGAAAGGACAGAATGATATTTTGGGTCTTGTTTCGATAGAGAGAATAACAAGTGAATGGAGAATACACATACGATTATTGACAGTTTCTAAAGAGAATAAAGGAAGCGAAAAAGTTTTTGAAAAGATTGCTGGAAATTTAATTGCTTATGTCTCTAAAGAAGCTGTAAAAGAATTTGGAGAACTGGCTTGTGTATCACTACTATCAAAAAGTTCAATTGTTGAACATTACATTACAAAGTATAAGATGAATAAAACAGGTAAAACCTTAAGTTTAGAAATGCCTGAAATAATAGAAATCATTAATACATATGACCATGAAAAATAGAAAAAAAAGTGGAGTTGATGATGCAGAATTTGGTATTGACTCTAGATATAAAACAAAAAAGGAGCAAGAAAGTGAATCTCTACAATTAATGGAAGCACGTTT
>JAGVEE010000161.1 GCA_020058405.1 Sphingobacteriales bacterium | reverse complement strand
TGTACGTTGTACACTGTAACGCAAAGTAAGAATAAATTGGAATAGAATTAATACTATTTTTCAAACTCAACCCTCGCATTTCCCTTTTCCGTTTTCAAAATATACAATCCTGATGAGAGTGCTGAAACATCGATACTGCTATTTTCTAATTTGCCGCGTTGCACCACCTGACCCACTGTATTAATAATTTCATACGGAGCATCATCAGCATTAGAAATAAACAATGTAGAGCCAACTACAGGGTTTGGATAAACAATGAGTTGCGATAGTTTTTTGTTGTTTACGCTTAATGCATTGCTTGTAATTTTTGCAATAAATACATCGCTTGTATTTGTTGTTAAAGTACTACCACCAAAGGCTGGAGTGCCCGAGAAAAATCCTGCGCTATAAATATTATTATAACTATCGGCACATATAGCGAATCCACTTTCCGAAGCTACGTTTGTGTTAATAGCTTGGTACGATGCTATTGCTGTGCCTTGTGCATCAAAACGTGCAATGTACATTTCCGAACCAAATGCATTTTGGAAATCTATGGTCACATTGTCAAAAGTAAGCGTGCTCGATAATTGTCCGATAATTGTTAGTTCGCCATTGTATCCCAATACAATATCGTATGCATTATTTAGTGAGATACTCGAACCTGTTTTTTTCCAAATTAAATTCCCATCGCTAGAGTATTTCGCAATCATACTTGTTTTTGTATTCGAAACATTTTCGCAACCGGCAATAAAAATATTGCCTGCAGCATCGGACACAATATGTGTCATGTATTTAAGGTTTGCAATAAAATCACCGTCAATTCTTTTAACCCATTCTAAATTTCCGCTTGCATTGTATTTTACTAAAAAGTAATCGATGTTAGTTACTCTAGAAGTTATGCTCACACCTCCAAAATTCATTCCTATAGAAAAGTAACCCATTACATAACAATTTCCGTTTGCATCAAATGTTACCGAGTTGCCAAAATTTTCGGCTGTTCCTGTAGCTTCTTTTGCCCATAATGCATTTCCGTTTGCATCATACATAGCTGTAAAAGTTTTTGCATACGCTGAATAAGTATTTAAACTGATGCCACCAAAATTAGCGGTTCCATAAAACCTTCCGGTAAAATATGAATTCCCAAGCGCGTCTACTTTAATATCAAATGCTTGGTCTCTATCGGTACCTCCGGCTTGCTTCGCCCAAATTAAATTACCATCTGCTGTAAATTTTAGAATGAAAACATCTGCATCGCCTGTGCTCGTTAAGGTTGTATTGCCAATGCTAAAGCTTCCGTTAAAGTAACCCGCTACATAAATATTCCCGAAGACATCAGTACTTACTCCTCGAGCTTCATCGTCGCCAATACTACTGCCTATTCCTTTCAGCCAAACTAAATTTCCATTCGCATCATTCTTTAAAATATACATGTCATAACCACCTGTTGAAGTAATGGTACTAGTTGCAAATGTGTACGAATCTTTATACGAACCTACTGTTATAACACTACCGTTATTATCGACAGTCGCATCGGCCACTGTTTTTAAAGAAGAGGTATTGGTGCTTTGCACAGCCCATTGCCATGCGTAAGAAGTATTGCTTATGGTACGTACCACAAAATCGTTGGCGCTTGTTATACTTGCACTTGGTACAGTTATACTAATTTTACCAGTACTTGCATTTGCAGGTACAGTAGCGATAATGGTAGAATCGTTTACAACATTAAAATTATTTGCATTTACATTATTAAATCGCACAGCAGTTGCACCTGTAAATTTTACGCCTTTTATAATTACACTGATTCCAACAACGCCTTGCTCTGGCGCAAAAATTGTAATGCTTGCAGGTGTTGGCGGCACATCGTTATAGCGTGCAAGGTACAAGGCTATATCAGAATTAGTAGTAGCAGTGTTTACAGTATTACTACCTAATGTGAGAGAATTGTTATAAAATCCATAACAAAACAAACTATTGTTCCAAGTACTCAGTTGGATATTGCTACCGTATGTACCTGCAAATATAAAATCTAATGCAGTACCTTCTGAATTATATTTTACAATTTTTATTCCTGCGCCAATAGCTAATCCTCCATAATTGGCGCTTGCATTTCCTAGAACTGCTAAATAAATAAAATCGTTTGAAGAGTTGCTTGCTACATCATAGGCTAAGTCTTGAGAAGTGCCACCGCCAGCTTTAGCCCAAAGAACATTACCTGTAGAATTATATTTAGCCAAAAAAACATCTCTGTTTCCTGCACTGTTTAAGGTAATATTTCCAAAAGTTGCAGTAGTAGCCGTATTCCCACCAAATATACCAGTTACATATATATTCGAATTTTTATCGATGCATAATTTTTGTGCTAAATCATTACCCGTTCCACCGGCAACATTTGCCCATACATAACTTCCATTGCTATTATACATGGCAATTAATACATCATATCCTCCTGCACTGGTAAAAATATTTCCATTAATATTAATAGTATTATTTGTTAATGTTCCAAAAACACCTGCAACAACTACATTCCCAGTAGCATCTGTTTTTACATCAATA
>JAGVEE010000219.1 GCA_020058405.1 Sphingobacteriales bacterium | reverse complement strand
CTGGCGCAGCAATTACCGCTAACACAACAATTGGTCTTACAGACGCAATTGTAAGAGATGTGAACTTAGGAGGCACGGATGTTACTATTTCAATTACCGCTGGCATGGATGTTGGTACAATATTGAAATATACGTTCTCTTCAACCACAGGAGGTAAATTGTTAATCACAAGACTATCTGGAACAGAGACATTTGATGGGCTTGCTACTATTACAATTGCGGACATCGGAGAGGTGGAACTCATTAAAGTAGGTTCGTTAAAATGGATAGTTTCATATAAACTCTAAGAATATTATGAGGTTTTTATTGGCATTTTTCATACTTTCGTCAAGTTTATGTTTTTCTCAAAACATAAAAGTCCCTTATGCTGGCACTGGTCAGTATGGAACCACTAATATCCCTGTCGGTGTTGGTCAAATTTTGTTTGGGAACCTTTCAAGTAATGGTATTACATCTCAATCGAACTTCACGGTCAATGGCGACAATTTGACATGGGGTGGGACTACCGCTGTGCTATCTAATCCCACAATAAAACTCAATGCTGGCTCTTCTGCTGCTAAAATAATTTTCAATACACTATTGTCAACGGCAGACAATGCTTTTGTTATGTATAATGGCAACGCTGGCGGAGGATTTGAAACAAGAGCTTTGACGGGGCATTCAATTAAAGATGTTATTGGGAGTACAGAAATAATGAGGGTTACTTCTACTGGGGTAGGCATAAACAAGGCAGTGCCATCAAACAGTTTGCATATAGCGCCTCCTTTAGGCTCTGGCTCTGGTCTTCGATTTGAATACTTAACTTCTGCTACGGGAGCCGTAACAGGTCAGCCTATTGGCGTGGACGCTAATGGGGATGTTGTTAGGGTGACAGGGAACTTGGGTACTGTGACTGGAACAGGAACTAACTTGTACCACACTCGCTGGAACTCAGCAGGAACTGGTATTGAAAACTCTTTAATAAGTGAATCGGGTGGCTTGCTGTATAGTAATGCGCCACATCGTTTTCAAAATGGTACAGCTTCATTGCCTTCTGTTTTGGTGAGTACTAACTCTGGATTGTTTTGGGATGGTGATGTGTCCATTTCACACAGCGGCAATAAAGTATTTTCAGTACATTCTACTGGAGCTTTAATTCAAAGTACGTTCAATAGTCTTACGTTAAAGTCGGGGGCAAATTACAATAATATTAATTTTGCAGGGGCGCATGGAGTTGGAATTAGTACATTAGGTGGAGGGGACGTTTATGCAACGATTGATGGTAGTGCAGGGTTAAATCTAAAAACGTTAGCTAATCTACAAGTGAGCATATCAAAAGCTGGATTATCAACTGCTAATGACGATTTCAATTACTTAACGCTTAATACGAATTTAGGAACGGGCGTGAGAGTAGGAAGTAGAACGGGTTATGATGGACGGTATAATAATATTTGTTGGGGTGCGGGGAGTCATAAATCTACAATAGACAACAATGATTATCTGGGAGGAATGAGGTGGGAGGCGAATAATGGATATGGTGGTGGATTAAGTGCAGGAAATATTATGATGCAATCTGCAAGCACAAGCGCAATAGGTTCAACTAAATATGATTTTACTTTTAATACTCACACAGACCGTAATGGTAATTACAGTTACGGTTTCAATGAACGTTTTCGGATTCGAGATAACGGAAATGTTCTTTTCAACAATAGAGAGGAACATGATTTTCAGACTATACCAACCATGTCAAATCACGGCAATTGGCGGGCTTATAATAGTACAACCAATAAGTTTGAATTAACAGATAGACTATTAGCTGGCAATGGTAGTGCAGCTAATCCTTCTATTAGTTTTAGAAATTATAGTGGGACTGGGTTATCCGTTGATGCTAATAATCTTTACTTAAACATTAATGGAGGATTGAGAGCAGTTGTAACTAATACGGCTCGTATAAATCTAAACAACCTATACTCTGCAACCTATATAGGTTCAGCAGGAAATGAAACATCAACAGGATATTATAATGTCGGAATAGGTACAACAGTTTTGAGTAGCAATACAACAGGCTACTCTAACGTTGGAATTGGAAGAAGCTCTTTAGCCGCTAATACGACAGGAAATCAAAATTTTGCACTTGGTAATTATGCACTCGGTAGTTCAACAACGACAAGTAACAACACTGCCATAGGAATTAACGCTCTTACTGCACTTACAGTTGGAGAAGATAACAATTATATAGGCACAAGTAGTGGACAATACGCTACTAATGTAAACCAATCAGTAGCAATTGGTGCGTATGCTCTAAGAAACGCAAATACAACAGGAAGTATTGGGATTGGATATAACGTTGCTACTAACTTAACAAGTGGAAACGGAATATTTATAGGAAGTGGAGTTTCAGCTACATCTGCAACAGCAGCCCACCAATTAAACATTGGTGGGTGGATATATGGGTTAAGTGGGAATATAGGAATAGGAGTTACATCCCCTACTAATAAATTAGAAATCAACGGTAAAACAAAAACTATTGATTTTCAGATGACCAATGGTGCAACAGCATCGACTTGGCTAAAAGGTGATGCAAATGGGAATGGCACTTGGTCGGCATTAACAAAGAGTGATGTAGGTCTTAGTAATGTAGATAATACTTCTGATGCAAATAAACCAATTTCAACAGCTACCCAAACCGCACTAAATGGTAAAGAAAATACTATCACAACAGGAACAACTCTCCAATACTGGAGAGGTGATAAATCTTGGCAAACATTGAATACCTTATACACGGGTTCTGGCACATTGAGCGGTAATACAACTATAACAAATGCAGGAAATGATTTGAATATATTTGGCACAGGTAGTACGTATTTTGGCGTTACTCCTTCTCTGTCAAGTTTGGTAGGGATAAAAAATACAGGCACTAAAACAAGTTTTATAATAGATGGGGCTGCTGCAACGATGAGCATAGGTGCATCAAATGGGGGTGTAAGTGGAGTTAATCAAAGCACAAGTTTT
>JAGVEE010000288.1 GCA_020058405.1 Sphingobacteriales bacterium | reverse complement strand
ATCTTAGTCCTAGAATTGCAAAAATATTAGAGAAAAATACAATGTAAGGATCATTGGTTACTGAAAATATAGCGGGGATAGAATCTACCGCAAAAATTAAATCAGTAAACTCAATTACAATTAATACTATAAACAGTGGAGTAATCATTTGTACACCTTTACGTTTTATAAAAAAGTTTTTACCTACATATTTAGGGTATACTTTAAATATTTTCGAAGCAAATTTTACTGCCGGATGATTTTCTGTTTCAATTTTATCTTCGTCATTTCTTTTTACAAACATCATAACGCCTGTATAAACTAAAAACGCTCCGAATATATAAAGTATCCATTCGAACTCCCTAATCATGGTAGCTCCAAGAAATATAAATAAGAAACGCATTAAAATGGCTCCAAGTATTCCCCAAAACAATACACGGTGATAATATTTTTCGCGCACATTAAAGGCTGTAAAAATTAATACGATTACAAAGATATTATCTACAGATAGTGCATATTCTATTAAGTAACCAGTAATAAATTCGAGTGCTAAATTATTTTTATATATTTCTAAACTCGCAATAAAATCTGTAGGCACTAAACTTATATTGTGTTTATTGGCTATGGTTATTTCTTGCAGGCGTTCCATAGTGCTTATGCCATGTATCCAATCTCCATGCAAGCTTATAAGAACATAAAAACCCAATGCGCAACACACCCAAATTAAACTCATTATTAGGGCCTCTTTGTATTTAATAATGTGATCTTTTTTATTAAATACTCCTAAATCAAAAGCAAGCATCAACACAATAAAAACTGCAAAACCTGCTATAAATAGTAATTCGTTACTCATCTTATTTTTTTCTTTCTGTTGTATACTTTACTAATTCTTCTAAAGAACCTCTTGCGCTATTATCTGGGAAACTATCTAATAAAGAAAATGCTTTTTGTTGAAATTCAAACATTTTTTCTTCAGCATAATTCAATCCTTTTTCTGTTCTCACAAAATCAATTACTTCTTGCACTTTATCGGCTTCTTCGTTGTGGTTTTTCACTAAATTAATAATATGTCTTTTTTGTTTGGTGTTCGTATTGTTTAAGGCATATATTAGAGGAAGCGTAATTTTTTTCTCTTTAATATCTATTCCTTTTGGCTTACCAATATCGTCGTAACCAAAGTCTAATAAATCATCTTTTATTTGAAACGCCATGCCGATGTACTCGCCAAAAAGTTTCATTTTTGCTACTACCTCCTCTGTAGCATTTGCAGAAGCAGCACCACTGGCACAACAAGAGGCAATTAAGGACGCTGTTTTCTGACGAATAATTTCGTAATAAACATCTTCTACAATATCTAATCTTCTTACTTTTTCAATTTGTAAAAGTTCTCCTTCACTCATTTGTTGTACAGCGTCTGAGACTATCTTCAATACTTTGTGCTCGTTATTTTCTACTGAAAGTAATAAGCCTTTTGCCAATAAAAAATCGCCAACAAGTACTGCTATTTTATTTTTCCAAACTGCATTTATAGAGAGAAATCCTCTCCTTTCATAAGCATCGTCAACCACATCATCATGCACTAAAGTTGCAGTATGCAAAAGTTCTACGAGCGCAGCAGCTCGATGTGTAGATTCTGAAATGCCTCCACAAAGTTGTGCTGAAAAAAACACGAACATTGGTCGCATTTGTTTTCCTTTGCTTTTATAAATGTAATGTGTAATTCGATCCAACAATGGAACAGAGCTCTTCATCGAAGATTTGAATTTCTCTTCGAAAGCATTCAGTTCATTTTCTATGGGTTTACGAATTGTATTTAAATCGAGCATTTTTAAACGTAAGGCATGCAAAATAACAAGAAAATCCCGCAATTTGCGGGATTTTACATTATAATTTTATTAAAATTATAGTACTGTATTCCAAGAGAACATATCCTCTTCTTGGCCAGTTCTAATGTTCATTAATTTGTGTTTAACCCTCATCATAAAAGTATCATTGGTTGCTGGAGCCAATGTATAATCATTTCCTTCAATGTTGATGTGTTCTATAGGTGCAACTACTGCTGCAGTACCAGCTCCAAAAGCTTCTTGTAATTTACCAGACTTCATCCAATCTTCCAGCTCAACAATGCTTACTTTACGCTCTTCATGTTTCATTCCAAGTGTATCGGCCAATTGCAAAATAGAATCGCGCGTTACACCGTCTAAAATAGAATCAGAGGTTGCAGGTGTAATTAATAAATTATCAACTACAAACATTATGTTCATTGTCCCAGATTCTTCAATGTATTTATGCTCTTTACCATCTGTCCATAGAACTTGGTCATAGCCTTGCTCCTTCGCTAATTTTGCTGGGTAGAATGATGCTCCGTAATTACCTGCACATTTAGCAAAACCAGTTCCACCCTTAATTGCTCTAGCGTAGTGTGTTTCTACTTTTAGTTTCAAAGGCTTTCCGTAATACGGCCCAACAGGACCGCCGAAAATGATAAACTTATATTCTTCTGCAATTTTAACTCCGAATCTTGCTTCAGATGCAAATACAAATGGTCTTAAATATAAAGAATGACCTTCGCCATCTGGAATCCAATTTCTATCCGTATCTACCAACTTCTTTAAGGCTTCTTTGAATAAGAAATCTGGAACAGTTGGCATGCACATTCTGTCTAATGATTTATTAAATCTTTGTAAATGCTTTTCAATTCTATAAATAGAAACCTTGCCATCTTTCATTTTAAAAGCCTTCATTCCTTCGAATACACTTTGCCCATAGTGTAAAGCTAAGGTGGCTGGGTTTAACGTAAGATCACTGTAAGGTATTACTCGTGGGTTGTGCCATTCGCCATCGTAGTAATCTGCGATGAACATGTGGTCTGATATTACTGCCCCAAATTCGTTTTGCTCTACTAAATCTTTGCTTATTTTAGATTCAGTAGTTCTAAGCACACTGATTTCCTCTAAATTGGTCATGTGTTTGTTTGTGTTTGTGCTACAAAAATGCGAAAATTTAGTGGGATATTCTGATTTTTTTGGAAATCATCTATCTGTAAATCAAGTTACTACAAAAAACAGATTTTTTATTCTAGGCTTATTATATT
>JAGVEE010000003.1 GCA_020058405.1 Sphingobacteriales bacterium | reverse complement strand
TTGTTTTCGTTTGTTGTAATTTTTATCATAGTTTTAATTATTATTGGTCTTCTCGTGTATTCAATGCTGCTGAAACATAACTTGGCGTTCCTGTGGTTGCTTTAGCTGCAAGGGTTAGCCATTCCCCAATTTGTAAAGTTACTTCTTCCGCATTAAACTCACCGTTTCCGAAATGATGGTCGAGTTCACCTGTGTCTCCAAGCATTCCAGACCAAAGTAGCTGGTCTCCAGTACTATACGTTACTGTTGTGGATGCTGTATCATATACTGAACAGCTAATCGAAGATAATGCTTGAAAGTTTGGATTACCTGCCAAAGAACCTCCTTTAATTAAGTAGAATATAACAGGGGATGTGTGTTTAACTGCACCCATTACCGCAAGTAAGTTAATTACCGCCTGATTGGTACGCCCTGCGTAATAACGAGCGTTCATTACTGTAAACAATGCTTGTAAGTTAGTTGACCCTACCGTTGTAAGTGTATTTAAGTAGGTAAACCTATTACCGTGAAGTACTTTTTTACCCTCGATAAATCCAGCAAATGACGCACTTTTTACTGTTAAATTTGTTGTGCTCCCTGCACTATACGATGCCATTAGAAATGGAAATGAGGGATTGCTGAAAATCGGTGTTGTTCTTGCGTTGGAAAATGGAATAGTGTGACAGATTACCCATGTACTATTATTACCGTTCGCTGGTTTTACTTTTGCTTTTAATATTAGATTGTCAGTGCCTAAATATCCAATATGAAATTCAAAAATATTTAAGTTTGTCTTTACTAAAGTTACTCCACTTGCTCCTGTGCCATCAAGTTTATCACCGTTCCATGTAGATTGAGCATAGAATGTATCCGTACTAGCCACACCTGCCTTTGTTTGTGCTATTGTAGCTGCTGAACCTGTTCCATTTGCATTAAATGAATATGTTCCACTAGCAACCCCAGAACTTTTACGTACAAAAATAACTGTTGCTCCTGTTGGATAAGCATCCCACCCTGCATAAGTTCCCTGTGAAATCTCCCAAACCGTTCGTTGTATATTTGATGCGTTTGTAACTGCAATTGTAAAAGCTACTGAATTTAAAGTTATAATCACGTTACCATTTATTGTTGCTCCTGTTGTTACAGTTAGCGTTTGTACCTCCCTAACCCCAGCGGTAACGTGTAAAATACCAAAACTAGTGTCTGATAAATCAGAAGTATTTCCATATCCTACGTAAACACCTGATTCTGCCTGACCAAACCCTACCAATTGGTAACTGTTTGCTACTGGTGCGGTATATAGAGCCGTAAATCTTCCTACTACTCCTTGACCTGCCCGATAGCGAAGTCTTTTTCTACTAGATAAAATACCCTGACTGTATATTGTTGCCCCAGTACTTACTTCAAATAATGAACCAGATGCGGTTGCCCCACCTGTCAATGATGTAACTGCTAAAACTTGACCAGAATTAACTCCATATACAGCGTCAGGCTGAAATATAGGTGTTAAGTTTTCTGTATGTACGCTACCAAATGGCAAAATTGGGTCTTGAATAGACATTTGTAAATGACCTTCTGGAGTAGCGGATATATTTTTTTTATTTCCGTTATCTAATAAACCTGCAATTACGCTAAAGAAACTCATATTATTATCCAGTTAGTACCGTTTGATTGAATTGTTAAACTATCGTATTGGTTTAATGTTTGGGTAGTTGAACCATTAATTGTTTCAGTTGAGTTACCATCAACGGTTATAACTCCTGCGCCTTGATTGTTAATTGTTATTTTTCTTCCCTTATATCCTACTGCTGTATAAAGTGTAACAGTAAAAGTATTAGCGGTACACTCAATAGTTTCATCGGTTGGCAAAGCTACGTAAGTTGCTGATTTTGACTGATAAGTTCCTACCAAAAGTACATTCTCACTTGTAGAAGTTGAAGAATAAATATATCCTGTGTTTGCCTCAAATACAAAAGCATCACTTAGCGTATGTCTTGTTGTTCCACTTGCCTGTATGTTCGCTCTTTGAATTACCACGTTTCCGCTTAGTGCGTTACCAGTAGCCCTTGCTGGTGCGATTTTAAAGATAGACGCTGCTGCACTACTATCAGTACCATCAACTGCCATTGCTGACTGCATGGTTACGGTTTGCATGGTTACTGATTGGTCTGCATGGTTACCTATGTTATTCCAAAAAATATCAGTAAGATTTGAAACGGTAAATACATTTGAATAAACTTGATTACTCTTAGCTGCCTTTTTTCCAAAGGCCGTCACATAATCACGATTACATCCGCTTACTGCTTCTGTTCCTACTCCAATAATGTAATTTCCTGATACGTAAATATTGCTGTTCCCTAAAATAATATGGTCGGTATTACTTGCATAATATCCACAGTTTGCTTGATTACCTATATATACTGCCGTATTTGATGTAGAGCCATATCCTGCTCCTATACCCATAGAAACTACACCTACTCCACCACCGCCTGACTGGTATCCAAAATTTAATCTTGCTCCTGCTGAACTGAAACCAACTATTTGAAGCCCCTCAACTGCATACCCTAAAATTGAATTTACAAGTCCATCGTTTCTTACCCATGCCATATTGGCGTTTGTTGAATCTTTAAAAATGGTATTGTAAGTAGCAGAAGTATTCCCTTGTCCATTTACTACAATAGTTGCAGAAAGTCCACTAAAATCCATAGCTTGACTGCTAGAACTATTGTATAGAAATCTGTTTGAGTCCATTATTCTATTACCGCCATTATCACGAAGCCTAGAAAAGTTATCAAAGTTGTTACCTCCCATGTTAATATCTCCAGACATTGTTCCTCCACTTAAAGGTAGATAGTTGGTAAGGTCTCCTGCTAAAGCAAAAGTTCCATCTGCATCTGGGAATTGAAGTGTTCTATGTGCTGTTAAATTAGTTCCTAGTACAATAGCATCATATATACTATTAGCACGAATAGTTAAAGAAGAACCACCATTAAGTTGTATATTGCCACTAGTCGCAATTATTATATCAGTACCTATTGTACTATAAATACCTATTTCATTATCTAATGCTCTTATGTAGTTATCTTGACCAGTACCAAAATATCCAAACTCTGCTCCAAAAGAATTTACAACTAAATACCCCTCTTGGTATGCTCCATTGTCAGAAAGTATATAAAGTTCGTTAGGGCTTGTAAAGTCAAATAATACGCTACCTGTTAATTTAGAAACATAATTATCTTGTAGATAATCAATTAAGTCTGTTTGGTTGGTTATTGTTCCTGTAATGTTCCCCCATATTGCACTAATAGGAGGTGTAGGAAGGTCTGAACTTAGATTTGCTAAATATTCATTACTGTTTGAAATTAGCAGCTCTGCACTTATGCCATTTGCATCTAGCAAAAGTACTCCTGACCCATTTATTAAGTTGTTCCCATTTGGGCTTACGATTAATGAAATTGCATTTGTACCAGCACTTCCATCAACATCATTAATATATAGTTTTCTGTTTAAGAAACTTCCATTTTGTAGTTGTGGCAAATAAATATTAGTAGCCCCTAAAGAAGTTCTGATATTTAAAATGCTATCATCACTTCTAACA
>JAGVEE010000014.1 GCA_020058405.1 Sphingobacteriales bacterium | reverse complement strand
TTACATCGTGCCCAATAAAATCCATCAGTTCAAAAGGGCCCATTTTAAAACCACCAAATTCTTTCATTGCCCAATCAATGGTCGCAATATCTGCAATCCCTTCTTCGTAAATTCTAATGGCTTCGCCATAAAAAGAGCGAGCCACTCTGTTTACAATAAATCCCGGTGTATCTTTACAAACTACAATTGTTTTACTCCAAGATTTTATCAGTTCGATACTATTTTTAAGAACATTTTCATTTGTTTGGATGGCTGGAATAATTTCTACCAACGGCATAATTTGTGCCGGATTAAAAAAATGAATTCCAATAAAACGCTCAGGTTTGTTACATGCTGAGGCTATTGAAGTAATGGAGAGTGAGGAAGTGTTAGTTGCTAAAATACAATCGTCGCTTACAATACTTTCTAAAGCTGCAAATACATCTTTTTTTATGTTGATGTCTTCAACAATTGCTTCAATAATTAATTTACAAGATTTTAATTGATCAATACTCGATTGAAAAAAAATAGAAGAAAGAACTTGCTCTGATTTTTCTGCAGTACACTTTCCTTTTTCTACTAATTTCTGAATAGAATTTTTTAAATTATTTGCAGCAGATTGAGCAGCTACAGGGTTCGCATCATACACGTGTACTTCATGTCCTGCCATAGCAGCCACTTGAGCAATTCCGCTGCCCATAGCACCTGAGCCTATAATTCCAACTTTAATTAATTCCATTTTTATTTCCCTTTAAATACAGGTTTTCTTTTTTCTAAGAATGCATTTATTCCTTCTTGGTTATCATATGTGCTAGCTGCTTTTGCTTGCAATTCTTCTTCCACTTCTAATTGTTCTTCTAAAGTATTAAACATCGATTCGTTGAGTGCACGTTTAGTTAATCCAAAGCCTTTAGTAGGCATCTCCGATAATTTTGTGGTAATTGCTAATGCTTCAGCCATCAAATTATCAGCCTCAACCACTTTATATATCATACCAAATTGAAGGGCTTGTTCTGCACCAACTTTATCTGCTAAAAACATCATGGCTGTTGCTCTTTGCAAACCTACCAATCGTGGTAAGAAAAATGTTCCACCACTATCTGGTATTAATCCTATGTTCGAAAAAGATTGTATGAACGAAGCTTTATCGCTTGCTAATACAATATCGCAGCACAAGGCAATGTTTGCACCTGCACCAGCCGCTACACCATTTACTGCGCAAACAATTGGTTTTTCAATATTTCTAATTCTTAACACAATCGGATTGTAATGTTCTCTCACAATTGTATCAATAGTTGGTGCATCTTCCGCAATGGCTTCCGCCAAATCTTGGCCTGCACAAAACGCTCTTCCCTCGCCAGTAATAAGGATAGCTCTTACTTCTTCATCCTTTTCGCAATCATCTAAACATGCTTGCATTTCCAAAGCCATTTCTCTGTTAAAACTATTCAACACATCAGGCCTGTTGAGGGTGATGATTGCTATGTGTTCGCATTTTTCGAATTTAATCATTGTTTTTCTAGTCGTTAGTCATTAGTCTTTAGTCATTAGAATTACATTCGTAATTCGTAATTCATAATTCGTAATTCATCTAAATGCATTTAAAATAATCAAAAGGCTCTAAGCACTCCTTACATTTATACAATGCTTTGCATGCAGTAGAACCAAACTGACTTGTTAAAATAGTATTATTTGAACCGCAATGAGGGCAATTTACTTCCTCATCATGATCACCTGTAAGTACATTTAATTTATGTTTTATTTGTTCATTTGGCGGAGCTATACCGTATACCCTCAACTTTTCTTTTGCTTCTTTACTCATCCAATCAGTTGTCCAAGCCGGTTGATAAACCGTTTCTATTTGAAAATCTTTAATATCATTTTCATGCATGTGATTATTTATATCAATGCTAATAGCCGACATTGCAGGGCAACCAGAATAAGTTGGAGTAATAGTGATGATCAGTTTGGGCCCTTCGTATCGAAGGGCGCGAATAATACCTAATTCGACAACGCTAATCACTGGAATTTCAGGATCAGGAATGCGTTCCAGAATTTTCCAAATATCGTTTATCGATTTCATAAGCTTACCATTGAGCACCTGGGAAGGCGCGATGTAAGTGTTGCATTTCTGCTAATAAAAATCCTAAATGTTCTGTATGTTGTCCTTTACGAGAACCAGTTTGCATGTATACCTCTTCTGGTAAATTTAAACCAGCTTCCGCAAAAACTTCTTTCACTTTTGCGAACCAACTATTTTGTATACTAGATGAGTCAACTGCAATTTTTTCTTTTAGTAAAACCTCATCTACTTCATCCATTTCAAAAAGTTCTGAAGTAAATCGATACAATTCATTGATTGCATTTTGTGCGCGCATTTTACTTTCATCAGTACCATCGCCTAAACGAATCATCCATTTAGAAGTATGGCGTAAATGGTAAGTAATTTCTTTCAAAGCTTTTGCTGCGATAGATGCTAGTGTTTCGTCTGCTGATTTTTGCAATTCAGTATACAAATAAAAATCGAAAACATCTGCAAAGAAATGTTTCGTCATTACAAATGCGAAATCGCCATTTGGTTGTTCTGCTAAAAGTGAATTGTAAAACTCTCTTTCCGAACGTAGAAATGCTAAATCGTCGGCTGTTCTATTTTTATTTTCTACTTCTGCAGCATATTGCAGCAAGTGGTTTGCATTTCCAATTAAGTCTAATGCAATGTTAGAACATGCAATGTCTTCTTCTAAAAATGGGCCTTTGCTACTTTGTTCAGATAAGCGATGGCCTAATATTAAATGTTGATCGCCTAAACGAAGTAAATACTTAAATAATGCTTCTTGTTTTGTCATGATTTACATGTGTGTAATTCCTTCGGGAACGGTGTAAAATGTTGGGTGACGATAAACCTTGTCATT
>JAGVEE010000093.1 GCA_020058405.1 Sphingobacteriales bacterium | reverse complement strand
TTACAATTTGAGCTGCTTTTAAAATCTTATAGTTATCTGCTTCTGCGAATACAACTCGCTTAGGGTTGCCTTTAGCTTTTACAGAAATTGCACGCATTAACTTATCATCTAAGCCTAATCTTTTCTTCAATTCTTCACGGTAAGCTTCCCAATCCTTTATCGGATGACGAGCCACTCCAGATTCCATTGCGGCTTTTGCCACTGCCGATGATACTTCTGTAATTAATCGTAAGTCTAATGGTTTCGGGATAATGTAATCTTTACCGAAAGTTATATTTTTTTGATTGTATGCTAAATTCACTGCTTCTGGTACAGGCTTCTTTGCTAAATCTGCAATCGCACGCACCGCTGCAATTT
The DNA here is from genome assembly GCA_020058405.1 of Sphingobacteriales bacterium. Taxonomy (GTDB): domain Bacteria; phylum Bacteroidota; class Bacteroidia; order Sphingobacteriales; family Sphingobacteriaceae; genus CAJBVG01. The sequence continues at coordinate 3,536 of JAGVEE010000093.1, read as the reverse complement.
TCATTGCTTCGTTTATTTGTGTTGCTCTAACATCTAAGGCTCCTCTAAATATATATGGGAATCCTAATACGTTATTTACTTGGTTCGGAAAATCCGAACGACCCGTAGCCATAATAATATCATTACGTGTATTGATCGCTAAATTATAATCGATTTCAGGATCGGGATTTGCCATGGCGAACACCACTGGGTTTTTAGCCATCGACTTTAACATGGCAGGTGAAATAATATTTGCACCAGATAAGCCTATTAGTACGTCGGCATCTTTTGCCGCTTCTTCAAGTGTGTTAATTTTTCTGTCGGTTGCAAAGAAACGTTTTGTTTCATCCATTGCGGCAGTACGGTCGGAGCGTATTACGCCTTCTCTATCTATCATCACAATGTTTTCCTTCTTCGCACCAATCTCTAAGTATAATTTAGAACATGATATTGCCGCTGCCCCTGCTCCTATTACTACAATTTTTACTTTATCAATTTTCTTTTTCTGAATTTCTAATGCATTTAGCAATGCCGCAGCAGAAATAATTGCTGTACCGTGCTGATCGTCGTGCATAATCGGAATTTTCAACTCCGCTTTTAATCTACGCTCTATTTCAAAACACTCAGGTGCTTTTATATCCTCTAAATTTACGCCACCAAATGTTGGCTCTAATGCTTTTACGGTGTTTACAAACTGATCAACATCGGTAACATTTAACTCAATATCGAATACATCTATATCCGCAAATATTTTAAACAAAATGCCTTTACCTTCCATTACTGGCTTCGAGGCTTCCGGACCAATATTACCTAAACCTAAAACTGCTGTACCGTTGCTTATTACAGCTACTAAATTACCTTTGGCAGTGTATTTATAAACATCTTCTACATTTTCTTTTATTCTTAAACAAGGTTCTGCAACCCCAGGAGAATATGCTAATGAAAGATCGCGCTGTGAATTAGTAGATTTTGTAGGAATTACCTCAATCTTACCGGGTCTGCCCTGCGAATGGTAATCCAATGCATCCTGCTTACGATTATTTTTACTCATATTTCTTATTTTCTAACCAATACAAGCTTCAAATATAAGGAATCGTGCTGAAAAAAGCGCTTTTAAAAGTTTTCAAATTATATAGTAAGGGTATCTGTAACATGGGCTTGTCTTATTGCAAAAAACTATTCAAAATGAAACACTTAACTATTTATTTGCTATGCTTAATTATATCGCCAGTTATGGCTCAAAAAAGCTACAGAAACATATTAACTAAAGATTTAAGCATTCAATCAAAATCAATTAATGATTTTCATAAGCTAAACGATGCTAAAAAAGCAAATAGCTTATCCAAAACAATTAATCGCTATTTCTGGGATCAAACCCAACAAGATTGGTATTTTAACAACTCGTCGAACGTTAAATACCTTAGTAATGGCGAAACTGAAGAAGTAATTGAACGTGATGCACAAGGCTTCCCGATTTCTAAAACAAACTTTTTCATATCTACTGATGGTAGAATCACCGGGAATATTCAATATAACTATGTGGATGGTGCATGGCTGCAATATTCTAAAATGGAAACAGAATACAATGAGCATGCTGTTGAAGTAAGAAATGAATATTTTTCATTCGAAAACGGCAATTGGGTAATCGTAAGTGGTAGTAAACAATTAATAGAAAAGAAAACCCCATCAGAAGAAATTACCATTCAATATTTTTTTAATGAAACTGATAAAAAATACGAGCCCTTCCGCAAAACAATTAGCAGCTTTAATAATCTAGTACTCGAGCAAAATATTTTTCAAGAATACAATCAAAACGAATGGAAAAACGTAAGTGCAGAAGGGTATGATTATGACCATCAAAAAAAAATAAGCTCAGTATATTATATGGTTTGGGATGGAGTTACCTTTCAAAACGATGAGTTATATACAAACATCATCTGGCATGATTTTGTAAACGGAAAATTTTCTCAAATGGAGTTAAAAAAATGGGATGGAACTAATTTTATAAATTCTCAAAAAGCAATTTACCAATACGGATTACAAAATAATGTTATCGCAATTTCTTATGAATACAAAAACAATGAATGGGTATATGTGTACAGAATTTCTGAGGAGTACGATCAAATGAATAATCCAAAACTATACAAAGTAGAAAGTTTTGTGAATAACGATTGGGATGTATTAGCAGAAAGCAAAGTAGATTATACATACGATTCTCAAAACAGATTAGTGGAGTCTATCTCAAGCATATTTGATGGTAACTCATGGTACAACTTTGCTAAAGAAACAATCTTATACAATAATAGAACAACAGGGATTAACGAAAATAAATTAAGTGTAAATGTTTATCCTAACCCTAGCACTGATTATTTTAGGGTAGAAACAAAAATTACAAATGCTGCAAGCATTAATGTTTATTCATTAAGCGAAAAGCTAGTCCTTTCGGTTAACTCAAGCAATTTATCCGAAGAAAAAATAGATGTAAGTAGTTTGCAAAAAGGGATGTATTTGTTAGAGATTAAACAAGGCTCGGAAATTTATACTAGCAAACTTTTAGTTAATTAGCTAATTAGTCAATTAGCTAATTAGCTAATTTTTTTAACCTTTTTTAGCAATTTTTAAAACCATTCCGGTCTTTAGTTCATCACTATTTTTCATGCCATTAAGCTCTTTAATCATCTCAACAGTCATGCCTGCATATTTTTTGGCGATGCTATATAAAGTGTCGCCTTTTTTTACTTTATGAAACACATATTTAGAATCGGTATTACGTTCTGGAACTTTAGCAATCGCCTTTTCGTTTTCTGTAGGTTTAACTTCTTTTGCAATTAATTTTTGTTCTACTTTTTTAATGGTTAATTGCTGACCTGGTTTAATAACAGAATTTTTCATGTTATTCCAAGTGCGAATATTTTGAACGCTCACATTATTTTTCTTAGCGATAGTAGATAAGTAATCGCCTTTTTTCACTTTGTATTTTACAATTTTTTCTACATTCACCAACTCCATTACAGGACTAGCTTTTGCAGGAGTTTCTTCTTTTAATTCTTCAGTATTTTCTTCAGTATTAGTATTAGCTGCAACTGCTGTTGTACTTACTGCAATTGCCTCTTCAACAATTTCTTTCTTCTCTGTTTTAATCGGAACTCGTTTAGCAACTTTTACCGTTTCAGAAGTTTTTATTAATAACGACTGACCAGCCATCAAACTATTTTTCGTCAACTTATTCCATTTCTTAATATCTGTTACTCCAACATTATACTTATCCGCAATTAAACTTAAGTTTTCGCCTTTCTTTACCTTATGTCTTTTAGAAACATTTTTAGTTACATACTCATAGGTAACTTTCTGTCTTTCGGTTTCAATAGTTTCTTTAGAATCAGTCTTCAAATCAGGCTTAGAATTCTTGGCAATTGCAGTGTTTACTTGTGGGGTAGGCGCTTGTAATTGTTTTTTAATTTTCAATTTCTGGCCTCTGTACAATGCATTCTTTTTTAGATTATTCCACTTTTTAATATCAGCAACACTTACATCATATTTAGCAGATAATTTACTTA
>JAGVEE010000082.1 GCA_020058405.1 Sphingobacteriales bacterium | reverse complement strand
TCAATATAATAATTTTCATAAAATCTTACTACAGTACTATTCCCTGAATTAATTCCTGATCCTGTTGTTTTTGTAGCGGTACCTATAACAGTAAAAGCAACATCGTTAGATTCTAAAAATGTTATCTTTTGTGTAGATTTTACATATCCTATAGGGTTATCGTTATATCCAATATGTATTTCATCATTAATATTAGGTAAATTAGGGTTAGTATCTACAATTGTAAAAGTAATAGTAAAATCACTGCCTAAAGTAGTTGTAGTCGGTAAAAGAGTAAACCTAGCATTATTTTCTCCAAATCCTGTTTGAGAATCATAAGCACCTGTAGTATAAGTTAATACATTTGTTGATTGACCTATAATATTAGAAATTAAAGCAGATGAAGTATAAGTAGTTGTACCAAAAAAGGATCCAGAACTTACAGAAGTTATATTAGCTAAGGATTTAGTTATAAATTGAATATTAGATGCATTTACATAATTTTCATCTACATAAGTAGGTGAACTTAACCCATTTAAGTAAAAATTACCATCAGGTATTGATCCAGTCTCTATACCTAAAGTAGTTGTTGCTGCTTCTAAATTATTAAAATACTGTTTTATGGTAGAGGTTGCAATCGTATTAGGTGATCGTTGGGCTATATATAATCCCGGTCTACCAGCTCTTGAAGAAGCATTAGATGCTGATACTGCTTGCCCTGGAAAGTCTATGTTGCCGGGTGCTGAAGATGAGTATGGAAAAGGGTTAGAGCCTGTATATGCTTTCCATACATAATCTATTTCTTTATAAGAAGAAGTAATTGATCTTCCTAAGCCGGCTTGAAAACCTGTATTAAAATTAGCAGCATCAGATCCAGTAGCATTCTGGAAGTATTGTTTGTTTATTTTTACGGCTAATGAATTATTACTGTTTTCTGATTCTGCTACACCTACATATAACGAACCTGATATTGTGGTAGGCTGACTTCCATGAATTCCACCACCAGGGCCCATTTTCAAAAATCCTATGAATCCATCATTTAGTTGATATTTTCTATCTGATTTTTGTTTTATATTAACATTAGTATTAAAATAAGATCCGTTATTTAAACTTAAAACTTGATAATAATTAGGGTATCTTTGAAAAGCACCAACTTTTCCTATTAAATAATTATTATCTAATATCCAATTTTGTAATAAGTTTGTATAGTAGTTTGAGTTAAAAGTACCGTAAAGTTTTGAATTAAAAAGACTTACATAGCTATCAACAAAAGGAAATTGAGTTCTACTATTAAAAGTATCTTCTGCTTTGACTAAGCTAGTTACTATAGGATTTGTAGAAGGTGGATATTGTGGGGCGGTGATTGTAATTTGATGCCGTAAAGGGTTTTGTAATACTTGTACAGAAATTCCGGAATATGGATTATTAAAAGAGCTGCTTCTAAAATTATAAATTCCATTATATGTACTTGTATCATTTGTTATATTACTAAAAGCAACTTGATTCTGTAAGTAGAAGCTGAATGAACCGCTTATTGTGTATCCATTAACTACCTCATATTGGTAACTATAAGAAGAAGTAAACGGGTAATATGTGAATGTTTGTGTTAAAGTATTAACATAAGTATCAGGTGTTGAACCTGTTCCTCCTACTGGTATATTACCTGTTAATACATACTGTTTGATTGTTCCTGAGTTTGAACCTGATGCATCTGCTCTTTCTATAGGTTGTGCTGTTGATGCTGACCAGGCATAAGTTAATGTTCCATCATTAAAACTACTATTTATATTTCCAATAGGGGTTGTTTTACCATCCCACCATTTGGCTATTTGATCCTGTGCCGGTCCTAAATATGAATAATTATAACTTGGAGGGAAATTATCATTTTGGATAGAGGCTGTAGGTGTATTTGGATCTACCCAATTTATAAATCGTAGGCTTTCATTATCAGTATCAAAAAAATAAAAAAAATCTAATTTATCCCATAAATTTACTGTTGAAGATCCTGATTGATAATTTAAAAAAACATTAATAATACTTTTATGGTACTCTTGAACATCAGGAGAAACTGACCCTGAAAAGTTTATTGAGTTCAGAATATTATTATATATGATTTGAGATGTTGACATTATAGAGATCCAGTATTATATGCTACAATTTGAGAACGGTTTGAATATGCTGTTAAAGTTATATTTGTAAAATAAGTAGTACTTTCGTAAGGGGTTAATGTATCTCCTTCATTTAATTGACTTCCTGAAATATTAGATAAAACTCCATTATATACAATACTAGAGGTTATATTAATATTATTTTGATTTAGAATTGAAGTAACATAACATTGATTTGCTACTCTAAAACCTTTAAAATTACCAGATAAACTAGCTGTTGTTAATTGATTACCTGTTAATACTACTGTGCCTCCATTTAATCCAGATTCAAATACATTAAAATTAATACTCATATTATTTTAGATTACAGGGGGATTAGAATAACTTCCGGTTGTTATCACAACAACACTCCCGTCAGTTAAAGTTATACTTGAAAAATTATTATTTTGGTCTATAGCTAAATATCCTCCTTGGTATAAAATATTTTTTGGTGCTATTAAATTAAAGCTTCCTGTCATTTCAATACCGTCTTTATCTTTCAATGAAATTATTGTAGCATTTTCATTAGCATAAAAAGCCTGAAAGTCAGCATTTAAAGTCTCACCTAATACTGATCCACGGACCATCTCTCTGGCTCCAAATACGATCAAATAATTAGATAAAGACTTACTAACTCCCATTTTATCCTAAAGTAAAGGCAGAAGGTGAAAATTTAATATACTTAATTTGATTTTGATCAGGTTGAAAGTTAAAACAAAAACCTAAAGGTCTTGTTGTAGCAGCTGTAGACGGTTTTGTGGTTGTTACATAGGATCCTGAGAAGTATATTGGTATTCCAGGAATTGATCCGTTATCTTTAAAATACCCAGGGGTAACTACTGATCCGCTAGAATATACTGAATAGTAACCTTCTGTTAATATTTTTATAGATGTGTCAGCATTTTTTGTTTCTAAAGCAATTCCTACAAAACTACCTGAGTTATTTAAAGATGCTGTTACAAAATATAAAGGATTAGTAGATGTTACATCTAAAGTAACTAATTGACTAGCGGTAATACCAGATGTTAATCCAGGTGCTACTGTACCTTCGATTATATTACCAAACCCATCACCGTTGTTCATAAGTAATGTACTCATTATATCAAAAGGAGTATAAGTACCCCCTATTGAACCTGTGTTTAGGTAACTAAAATTACTATCTAATTCTGCAAAAGTTAAAGCAGATCCTTTAGTTTGTCTTAAAGTTATTGAACCGGTATAATTTATTAAAGCCATATTTATTATAAATATTCTAAAAAAGAAAAGGTCTTATTTTCAAAGACCTTAAGAAGTAGTGTGTATGTTTAACTAGCTGGCTATAAATTCACCCTTTTCGAGATCAATAGTACCGTCCCCATACTTTTCAGAAAGAGTTTTTCCCAACTCTTGTTCTTTTTGTTTTAGCTGACTATAGAAATCTACTAATTCATCATAACGGTTTTCAATTTGAATCTTGGTAAGTTCTAAATTGCCTAGTTCTGTGATTAAGGCCTGGGTTTGTTGTCTTACCTCTTGGAGTTCCTGAATTTCTTCTGTGGTTAATTTTGTATTTTCCATAACGTGTTTATTATAAATATGATGTGTAAATAAGGAATGTAATAATTTGTATATTTAGTTTTCAGATTCAGGATGAGGTGTAAATTCAATTCTTTCTAACTCATTTAGTTTATCCCAAACTTCTTTAAAAGGTTCATATTCTAATATACTCAGGTTAGCAAAATACCTTCCAGAACCATCTATAGCAAATTCTAAACGAAACATTCCATTTTGATACCCATTAAGTTCTTGGTATTGCTGTTCATTAGGTGTTAATACTATCATAATTTTACTTACTTGTCATATATGTGTTTAAGGCTGTATATAGTGAGGAGTGGCTTGATTCAATGTTTCCGCCAAATCCGAAAAGAGCCACTCTTTGATTTGCAGCTGCATAAGCATTTGCCGATCTAAATAAAGAAACATTATTTTGAGTATCTGGGCCTTGGCTTGTTCTTGCTTGAGTACTAAGGGGACTGTTGTCACTATAGTATTTTTGAGTATTAGCGGCTGTGCTATAACCTGCTTTCAATCCATTTCCTGAAAAGTTAATATTTGCAGAAGAGTTTGTATTTGTCATCATACGGTTATTCTGGTTACTTTGGTTATTGAATCTGAGAGTTAATTCATTAGCTCCTGCTGTTCCTGCATGGCCTAGGAAATATCCATTAGCAAATTGATCAATCCAGGCAAATGCTGATCCACTTGTTTGTCTTAATTTTTGAGGGGAAGTTCCTGTGAATTTGAAATTTGTATCCATATAACCTGTACCTGTAGATGTTACTCTCCAACCTAAGTTTGAATCAAATGTAGGTGCCGGGGCTCCAGAGGCTGTTAAGTTATTTGACCCAGGGCTAATCCAATTAATTCTGGAAAATTCCTGGCTTCCGTTGGTTGCAAGAATATAGAGAGCATCTAAATTAGTAAAAATATTACTGCTCACAAGTGACACCATTAAGTTATTTTGAATAACTTGTTGTCCGGATGTTGGTAAAGCCCATCCTTGGCTTGTAGCATAAGTTAAAATAGCTTGGTATTCCGTAGAAAAAACTACCCCTCCTCTATTTGGAGATGCTACAACTCCTTTAAAAACACTATTAAACATAATTAACTTAAATCTCCAAATAAATACCAGGTGTCTGCTGATTTTTTAACACAGGTTGCTACTGAGTATCGACCGGTTAAAGTTTTTAAATTATTATAACTGTTAAGTGTTACTCCAGAACCAGTTACAAAAGTTGTGACTTGAGTACCTGTCTGTATAAAAGTAATTTGACTTCCTGTAGGGAAAGCAGTTACTGAGTTAGGCGGTATGTAAATACTGATAGGAGAAGAACCGGTTAATTCAACCATCTTACCCAAATCTGATAAAGAGGCTGAATAGTTACTAGTTTGGGCATTAAATAAAACTGGGGTTGTATATAGATTATTTAAGTTCGATCCATCTCCGTAGTATGAAGAGGCGGATACTGAACCGGTTACGTTAAAGTATGTTGATCCGTTATAATTTGTTGAAAATCCTTTAGCAATATTTGAACCTGTTGGTTTAGTGTGGAATTGTAAATTTATAAAACGATTATAAACAATATTTCCTGTGGTAAATTGACCTGATGTAAATTTTAAATAATGATTACCTGTATCAGCGTAAGCATCATATAATTCAGGTCCAGGAAAATATTCCCAATATCTTCCATCAAAATTGATTTGTGTATGAGTAGAGGTGTCAGCCTCATTTAGATTCCTATTTAAAGTTATAGTGTTTGTATCAAATCTATTTTCAGCAGTACCGACTGCTAATAATGTTTCAATTTGGCCTAAAGTAATAGTTTTTACACTAAAATTATTACTTCCTAAATTTAATGCATTAGCTCCATTACTATTTAAACTTCCAGTAGCTGTTATACTACCGGTTACTAATACTTGACCTCTTACATTAATAGAACCTGTAATGTTTAATGAACCTGAAGTATTTAATGAACCTGTTAGTAAAACAGTATTACCTCCTACTAAAGTAAAATTACCACTGCCACTAAAAGCTCCGGCATTATTAAACTGTATAGTATTTGTAGCACCACCGGGAGTGGTTCCACCTCCACCCCCTCCACTTCCCGGTAAAGAAGAGGTAACATATAAAGTACCGTTTAAGGTATCAATTAAAACAGTATTTAATACTGCTCCGGGTAATGGGGTTGATGAGGGGAGCAAAGGTGCTCTTAAAGTCCCAGCATTTAATATAATGTTGGTAGAGGTTAAATCAATGTCCCCTGAGGGGGTATTGACTGTTAGATTTCCTATTACTTCTAATGATCCTGAAATAATTGCGGATCCAGTATAAGGAAATGTAGTATCAGGTGCATAAGATGCAGATAAAGCATAAGAAGAACTTACTGCTCTTGATGATGATATTGCAAATGATGAACTAACTGCTCTAGAAGAAGATACAGCAAAAGATGCACTTAATGCATAAGAAGAACTTAGAGCATATGAAGCCGAGGTTACTTGAGAGGCAGATAGTGCCCAGCTTGAAGTACCAAATAAAGAACCTGTAAATCCATTTAATGAGGAAACAGATCCTGTAAAAAATGTAGAACCGGATACGTTGAAAGATCCGGTTAAATATAATGCATTATTATTAAGTAATGTAAAATTACCACTACCACTAAAATTCCCTCCGTTATTATACTGTAGAGAATAATTAGGTCCGTTAGGGACTCCACTACCTCCTCCCCCTGCTGAAGCATTAATAGTTACTACCCCTTTTCCATCAGCTGGCGATAAGGTAATGTTGGTACCTGCTATGAGCTGAATAACTCCGCCGTTTGCTGCATAGGAAGAAGATAGAGCGTAAGAAGATGATATAGATGAACCACCAATTTCAACTATCGTTTGAGTTGCTCCTACTTGTTTTTTTAAAAATGCCCTACCATCGTATATATTAACCGCAATGTCCCCTAAGGAAAGTTGACTTACGGTAGGAATTGATCCCGATCGACTAGTAACTCTAATTTGTGGCATTTGTTATAAATATTTACAAACTACCTGTTGTTTCTAAACCAAATACAATTTTAGTTTTATTATAAAAAGTACCTAAAGTATTTGCAATATCTTTATTTATTGCATCTGGTACCAAATAACCATATAATTTTAAGTCAAATGTGGATTTAACAACACGGTCAGTGTTTTGTTGTAATTCAACAGCCGTGGTATAATTATCAATTGCTGTTCTAAATTTAAATCTTTCAGGATCACCCCAATAAGAATTAGCAGCATAATTTATTGACTCAATAATACGGTTCATCTGCTCAATATAATACGTGTATATCGTAATAGTATACGATAAGTTAACAAAATCCGGATATATTACGCCATAATATTGAGTTTGTGGTTTTCTGTTATTTAACACATTAAAGTTATCATACACGTTTCTTGGACTAAATTTCTTTTGAAACACTCCAAAGTTACGAGGAAAATTAGCATCTATTTTATTACCAACACTTCTAATTGGCTCAAATGAAGTTCTTCTAAATGTAATTAAAGGAGCCATAATTTTACCATTTTTATCGCGGTAATAACCATCTTTTTGAATTGATTTCCATTTTTCAGCATCCCCATAAACAACAGGAACTGCTATCCTTTCTCCATTTTGTATTACAAAAGGTCGAATAACATTATCAAAATAATAAATTATGGTTTCATCTAATTCTTTTAATCCAACCGAAAATGGTTTAACATCATCCCCTTTAAATGAACGATGGTCTCCTCTATTTATAGCCTCGGTACTGTTTGGATTACCTTGGTTAGGTAAATAAGGTTCTATTTGCTCGTTGGCAATTTCCCTTTGGGTTTTTGGTCTTATATCCCGGGTTGGTTGGTTTTTTTTAGCCACGTTCTTTAGTTATTTGTACCTTATCGCTTGGAACAAGGTGGGTTTGACATATTACTGAGATAGAACGACCAAAATTACCTAAACTTAAATATGGATATTCTGGGTTTTTTCCAGCAAATAGTTGGTTTTCTGTTACAGCATCTACCTCATAGTAGTTATCGTACCACATAATAATGTCTCCAACATCGGGAGTTAGATCATAATCAATTAAATCATCTCTTAAAAAAGCAAATGTTAATTCTCGTTCAACATCAGGGCCAAAATCACTAACACCCCACTGTTGATCACCTCGAGTAATTAAACAATTTAATAATAAAGGACCATCGAAATATTTTTCAAGTGCCTCACCATACATGTTTGTTGCACTTTCAGCAATTTTGTAGATATAATACCCAACTTGTTGGGTAATAATATCTCCCATTAGCTCACGTGATATGTGTCTAAACAATGAAACATCTCTCTGGGTACCAAATAGTGCCATTTTATGTAGTTGGTGTTAGGGTGTCTATTTTTGGATTAGCAAATACAACTCCTTTAATTTTACCTTCTCCATTACCGCCAACTAGGATATGGTTTTTTATTTCCATTGCCCCTTTAGTTGGTTCTTTATCAGTAATAAATTTTATTTTAATTAGGTAAAATTCAAAGTTATTGTTTCTTCTAGATAGGTCAGCCAACTTATCACTGTGCTCAGGCATAGCCACAACAACAGATTGTAAACCACGAACTCTATCCATGATTGCTGTTAAGTTAGTTCCCTTAGTTATTTTAATAAGGAAAAAAACTTTATATTTTTTAAATTTTTCTAGTATTTCTTTTTTAGCCATAATTACATAATATAAATCACGTTGGG
>JAGVEE010000094.1 GCA_020058405.1 Sphingobacteriales bacterium | reverse complement strand
GTTGTAAAATTAGCTGTCCCCGGTACATAATTCTCAACTACAGAAGCTGTTACAACATTATTAGCCCAGGAAGCCGTTCCTACCAAAGTTAGGTTATTATAATCATCTGTTAGGGTACTAGTACTTGGGTTGTACTTAGGTCCGATAGCTGAATAGTATAAGGTAGGGGTTGAGCCTGTTCCAGATAGGTATGGTATATTATATCCGAAATTTGAAGCTATGTTTGAAAGTCTGACTGTATTAGCTGCTACTGCATTACTAGCCCAGGAAGCAGTACCTGCTAAATTTCCTGTAAAACCGCTAAAGGATGCTACAGAACCTGTTAAATTTAAAGAACCTGATATTTTAATATCATATGCTTCTATACCTGTTAAAGCATCTACCGATTGTGTTACGTGGAAGGGCTGTATTGTTTGTCCGGTAGTTATACCTGTTTTTGATAATGTTAAAGCCATAATTTATTTATAAATATTAAAAAATTAGGTTTAATTTAAGGATCCAGACCTCCAATTCCCATTCATCCAGACATAAAGGTAATAGTTTCCAGCATCTGTTCCAAATACAAACTGTCCATCGGTTCCTGTAAATGTTGGAATACCTGAAGAAGTGTTAGGTATTATTAACCCTGATGGAGAATTTATTAATACTTGCCCTACAAAAGAACCTGTGAATGATCCTGTATTGTAGGAAGATGTAAAATTATTAAATGAACTAGTAGATATTAATGAACTAGTATCGGGCATAGGTCCAACAGGACCTTGGGGCCCTTGTGATACAACTTCAACAACAGAGGTAATAGGATTAGTAACAACAACCTGATTCTGGTCATTATCTGTTACTACTAAAGTATTATTTTGAGGGGTTACTTGTATGTTGAATGTTGACATTTTTAATAAATATTAAATTAATACAAAGCATTCCATACTGATCCATCCCAAAAATAAGGTTTTGCAGGTATTGAAGAAGACACCGCAAATGATCCTGTAGGAATATTTGCTGTTGGTAGTGGATCTTGTGGTTGCAATGTAAAAATAGCACTTGATCCTGTTACATTTAAACTTCCTGATATTGATGTGATAGATCCTGATGTATTTATTATTTGTGTTCCTCTACCATCAGCTATTATAATTCTATTATTGTGAACTCCGTCAGGTAACACAACATTTGCCCCTATTATAGTGTTGTTAGAACCAGACACAAAGGAACCTGATATGTTGTTATAACCTACAACTGTATTATTTGAACCAGATCTAAATCCTTGCATTGTTCTATAACCTAAAGCAACATTATTAGATCCTGTGATTCGTTGTAAAGATTGAAATCCAATTGATGTGTTGTTTGATGCTACTGTAGCAGAACTTGATATCATAGAATCAGTCCCAATTGCTAAATTACCAGCAGCTGTAGTTATTGTAGCTAAAGCATTAGCACCTATTGCTAAATTATCATCACCTGTTGTAATTTTAGATAAAGCACTTGAACCTATAGCGATACTATCCTGAGCGCCAGAACCTGATACCATAGCTCGATACCCAATAGCAATATTATTACCTACTGATGTTAATAGTTTTAATGCTTCAAACCCAATAGCAATGTTATTATCACCTGATGTAACGTTTGCCCCAGCATCTACTCCTATAAAAATAGAAGAAGCGGCACCTGTAGCTGTTCTACCTGCTCTTAATCCTATTGCTATGTTATTACTTTGAGCCGCATTAGAAAATAAAGCCTCTGTTCCTATAGCGATATTATTATCACCACCAGTAGCGGCATAAGAAGCTGAATTTCCAATTGCTATGTTATTAGTTAATCCGGTAGAACCTGAAGTAAGTACATCAAAACCAATACCAATATTATTATTTGAACCATTTGTAGTAATAGTAGGTAATACATTATTACCTAAAGCAATGTTTCTAAAAGTAGTAGTGGCAGCTAATAATGAGCCTGAACCTATAGATATAAGATTTTGACCTTGAGTACCTGTGCCAGAAATTGTGGATAATGCTCTTACATCACCTAATACTAAATTAGTTGTTCTACTACCTGATCCTTCACTTATAAAAACTCCGTTAATACCATTTGTTGAATTTATTGTGTTTAAGTTTGCAATAGAAGAACTTATTGTACCATTTACTGTTATTGAACCAGTTGCTAATAATGAACCAGTGAATGGGTTTGAAATTACACCGGATAAGGTGGAACCATCCCCATAATAAGCAGAAGCTGATACTGAACCTGTTACGTTAAAATATGCAGTTCCATTATAGTCTGTTGAAAATCCTCTAGCAACTCCTGAACCTGTATCTCTAGTAGAAAATTGTAGGTCTATTACCCTTCCGTAAACAGGGTAGGAGCTATTAAAAACTGATGTAAATTTTAAATAATGGTTACCTGTATCAGCGTAAGCATCATATAATTCAGATATGGGAAAATATTCCCAATACCTACCATCAAAATTGATTTGTGTATGGGTAACAGTATCTATATCGTTTAAATTTCTATTTAACGTTATGATATTTGCATCAAATCTATTTTCAGGAGTACCGACTGCTAATAATGTTTCAATTTGACCTAAATTTATAGATTTTGAAATATAATTAGTAGTTCCTAAATTCAATGCATTAGCTCCATTACTATTTAAACTTCCAGTTGCTGTTATACTAGCACTAACTATCAAGTTTTCAAACATAGGATTTGTAATAACTCCTGATAATTGCAATCCTGATCCTATGTAACTACTTGCTGATATTTGACCTGTTACATTAACAGAACCTGATGTATTTAAAGAACCAGTTATGGTTGTTAAGCCTCTTATATTAGTTGAACCATTTATAGTTGTTGGTCCATTAACTAGTAAACTTTTTGATGCAGTAACATAACCTTGTAAATTTATAATACCACTTCCTGTAGGTGTAAAAAATCTAAGTTCATTTGTAAAATTTTGAAAACTAGAAGGGGAGGCAAGGGTTGTTGCTGTGACTGAACTAGCAGTTAATGCATAAGTATAGGCTTCTGTTGATTGATCAGATATATTCCAACCTGTTATATTACCTACATACCTGTAACCTGTTATTCCGTATATGTCTGTTGTACTACCTGTGTAAAAAAATCTAGTTCCTATTACAGAATCTAAACTTACAAATTCTTCAATATCTATAAAAATTTTAAATTCAGTTCCTATAAATATAGTTTGTGGGGTTATTATATAAGATGTAAATTGTGTGGGTAAATAAGGAACTATTTCTTGTTCAATTAAATTTGATTTAGGTTCTAAACTAATAATAGAACTACTTATAGAAGAAGTTTGATTATAACTGACAGTGTTGTTTATAATAGAAAAAGGAGTATTTCCTGCTACAATACTTCCTGTTATGACAGCTGATCCTGAAAATGGAAAACCAGAACCTCCTTGTGTATTAGCATTTAAAGCATAAGATGCTGTTAAAGCATGAGAAGAAGTTCCATGTAAGGAACCTGTTATTCCCCCAAATACTTCTACATCCTCATAAACATATAACTTTTTAGATATTATAACTGAAGATGTTGTAAATAGACCATCTTCTAGTAAGGGAGGTTGTGGTATTTGTTCATATACCCTAATACTTTGATTACCTACTGATGTTCCAAAGGTAATGCTTGAAAAATAAGAACCAGAAGGAGCAGAAAAATAGGTACCTGGGTTTAAATCAGTTGCATCGGTGATATTCATACTTGAAGTTATATTAGTATCTCCGTAAGTGTTTAATGTCACACCTAGCTGTCTTGATACATTTATAATTTCAAACATTTGGAACTGCCCGGTATAAGTCAAGGCTTTATTAATACTACCTGTTATTATTCTTGTTGGGGTTACACCGTCTAAGTATGTTTTTGAAAATATATTTAACTGATCATCGGTAGTTGCAAATACAAAACCGGAATTTCCTCCTCCACCTCCGTTTAAAGCAAAAGATGCTGTTAAAGCATATGATGAACTTAAAGATTGATTTGAATAAGAGGAAGTACCTTGTAAAGAACCAGTAAACCCTTGGGTAGATACTGTAGAACCAGTCACTGTCAAACTACCAGTTATAACAGCAGACCCTGTATATGGAAAAGTTGATCCTCCACTACCTCCAGAACCAGTGTTTACAGTTATTGGAAATGTTGTTCCATCTCCTTTAGTAAAAGTAATTGTGTTTAAATTAACAGAAGCTGTGGTTAATAAAGAACCTGTAGGTGTACTAGGTCCAGCAGGTCCAGGAGGGCCTTGAACTCCACCATCTTTTATGATTATAACATTAGGCATTTATTAGCAATTTCCTCTAGTAACTTCTTTACTTAACTGTACACTACCTTCAATTAACCGAGTTACAAAACCACCAGAACTTTCAATTTCTAAATCGTAAACTGCTTGATCGAAAGTTAATTGTGATGAAGATACTGCTGAAATATAAATACCTATTGAACCTGAAGTAGGGGGAGTTGTTCCGTTTGATCCTGAAAAGTTTATTCCTGTACCATCTGGTCTTAAACTACTTGATAAGCAAAGTAAAACTGCTGTAGAAGGAATTGTTTGTCTAATTTGTAGTCTGCCAGAATAGCCACTTAAATCTATAGGATTACTATTAGAATCTTTGTATTGTAATTCTAATTGAAAAGTAGCACCTTGTTCTATTAAAAAATTATATTTACCTGCTGGCATGATTATAAATATTATATGTTAAAAGGATTAATTAGGGTAGTTCCGTATAAGTTTGCAGTACCGACAGAATCAGACTGTATATCAGTCACAGCATTCCATGTTGTTTTAGCATCTTTAGTATTTGGTATGTAAGGTGGGTACTGTACTGTTGCTGGATATGCATTTTGTATGGTTTGATTTGATGTATAATATAAATTATTATCGGTACCTAGTGTAAAAGGTTCAAAGTTAATGGTAGGTATAAAAGATTGTTTATAAACAGATCTGGCAAAAATTAAATCATATAATTGTTTATATAGGAATTTTAAATTAGTGCTATTAATCCCACCCCCGGCAAAAGCTAACATGAATTGTTCTGATTGTTTATCATATTGTTTTATGTCTTGTCCGTCTGGTGTGAAATAAGAAGATTCATATTCCGGGTTAAGTACTGTTATTTTAAATAAATTAGAGGTGCTTAATCCTGATAATAATGAGATTTGTGTAGATCCACTATATTGAAAATTAAATGCACTTCCAGATACTGAAGGTTCGGCTAAAGTATAAGATCCATTACTTAAAAATGTATTATTATCATAAACTACATTTCCTATATTATCTGTAATAAAAATAGTTTCTAATTCATTACTTGAAGTTACATAAGAACCAGTAAATCTAGTAAAGTATGTTGTTCCAAATTCGGGACCAGTGTATATTTGATTTCCAAAAGGAAAAGCTAATTGCCAACCTCCTATACCTGGGCCAGCAGCATCAAATATAGGTACTGAGGATGATATAACTAATCCTATTTCAGATCCACTTGTTATACTAATAGATTGGGTTGTAAATCCATTAGTTCCATTGAAAGGATAATTAATAACTTGACTATTATTAGGACCCAGTAAAAATGAGGTATTTATAGTACTAGAGGTAGTATATAAACCCGATCCTGATATAACTGTATTATGTAAGGTTTGTCTTTTTGTTGAAT
>JAGVEE010000230.1 GCA_020058405.1 Sphingobacteriales bacterium | reverse complement strand
TACCCTAAAAGGGACTTCTTTTTGATTTCCTAATCATCAATGTACAACAACAACAATGATTTTTAATAAACAAAAAACCATAAACATAAATTTAAAATCTGCGGATGTTAAATTTGTCTTACTTATTCTTGTTATTTTATTATTAACTTTTTCGAAGTCGTTTGCCCAAACTACCAGAACATCTACTGGGAGTGCAAATTGGAATACTGCTGGTACTTGGAACCCAACTGGTGTTCCAGCAATTGGGGATGATGTTATCATTCGTGAACAAGACCAAGTAACAGTAAATACTAATGCAGTATGTAATACTCTTACTATTAACGGTGGTTCTACTACCACTAACAATATTACAATTAGTAGTGGTTTTTCTTTAAATGTTACAGGGCTAATTTCAATAGGAGTAGTAACGAATTCATTAAGAACAAAAACAATTGCAGTTGGAGCAGAATCGTTGACTTGTGGATCCTTAACTTTAGCTAATAATTCAACTGGCTCTTTTTCAAGAATTACGATAAGTACTGGGAAATTTACCATAAATGGTGATATTACAATGAATGGAAGTAATGCATCCGAAAACCTAATTGTTTTCTCAGGAGCTGGTACATTATTAATTGCAGGCAATTGGTCATCATCAACTAATACGGTCACTTTAGCAACTAATTGTAAAGTAATTTATAACGGAAGTACAGCTCAAAACGTTAGGGCTGGTACGTATAGAAAACTTCAATTTTATGGAGCAGGTGCTAAATCACTACGAGGAAACACCACTGTAGGTGGCTCCGCTGGAGATTCTTTAGATATTAGTGAGGAAGCTACTATAATTACTACCACTAGAACAATTTCTGCTGGTACAACTGGAATTGTATTTCAAGTTAATGGTAAAATTACCACTACCAATACTTCTGGATTATTTGGTGCTACTGGAAGAACATTCTTAGCTACAAATTCACCAACTATAAACATAGGCAGTAACTCAACTATCGAATATGCGAGTACTTCTGCACAAGAAGTAACTGCTGCGAATTATGCAACTTTAATTACAACTGGTGCAAGTACAAAAACTATTTCTGCCACAACAACGGTTAGCAATGAGCTAATTGTAAATACAGGTAGTACGCTAGCCACTGGGGGTTTCTTAACCTTAACTTCAACATCCACAAAAACAGCACGTTTAGGAATTGCAACTGGTACGATTACAGGAAATGTAACTGTTCAACGTTTTATACCTGGTGGAGCGGATAAACGCAAATGGAGATTTTTATCTTCTCCTGTAAATGTTTCCGGATCAATAGCTTTATCTCAATTAATAGACAATATTTTAATTACTGCACCTGCAGGTGCTGCAGCTGGTTTTGATGTAAATACATTGAATCCTGCGAATACCGCTTCACTAAGAACCTATACTGAATCAGTAAGTGGATCATCATTAAATGGCTGGACAGATCCTACTGATACATCTAACACCATAACTACAGGTAAAGGGATGGAAGTATTTGTTCGTGGTACCAGAGGCTTAACAAATCCTTACTTAAATTGGACTAGCCCAGATAATGTTACCATTGATTATGTAGGTGCATTAAATACAGGTTCTATTAGTCCGGCAATTACCTACACCCCTTCTGTTGGTGGTGCAACTACAGCAGATGGATTTAACTTAGTAGGTAACCCATATGCAAGTGCCATAAATTTTGATACTACCGGTTGGATATTAACTAATATCGACAATAAATTCTGGTGTTATAACCCGAATACTGGAAGTTATGGAATATA
The DNA here is from genome assembly GCA_020058405.1 of Sphingobacteriales bacterium. Lineage (GTDB taxonomy): Bacteria > Bacteroidota > Bacteroidia > Sphingobacteriales > Sphingobacteriaceae > CAJBVG01. The sequence continues at coordinate 2,467 of JAGVEE010000230.1, read as the reverse complement.
CGATGCAGCACTAAATACAGGTACAAACTCCATCACAAAATACATTGCATCTGGTCAAGCATTCTTTGTGAGAGCAAATGCGGCATCACCTGTACTTACATTTGCTGAAGCAACTAAAGTAGAAGTACAAGGAAATAATTATTTTAAGGGCAATGCCAATCAAAGCAACTACCCCATTCTAAGAATAAACATCAGTAATGATAGTACGTATTCAGATGAAGCAATTGTTGTATTAGACGAGAACGCTTCTTGCAGAGCGGGTGACCTGCACGATGCAGGTAAATTATTTAACGATGCCTTGAATGTGTATACTGTTTCAGACGATTATGTGAATTTAACGATTAATGCATTGCCATGCAGTAAAAATGTAGATACCATTAACGTTTCTGTATTCAGCTATAATGGTGCAAACATCATGACTACTCCACATCATTTTGAGTTTAGTGGAATGTCGAATTTCTCTAGTTCAAAATACATTTATTTAAAAGACGAGTATACAAATACGCTGACCAATTTAAATACTACTTCAGCATACGATTTCAATATTACTGCTGATGCAGCAAGTTGGGGGAATAAACGATTTAAACTTTTATTCGCAAATAGTAGCCTAGGATTAAATGTTAGTCAAGTTTCTACTACTATAGAGTTGTTTCCTAATCCAGCTAGCTCAGAAATAAATTTAAAGTTTAATTCGAATACCAATGATGGTATTTTGAATTATCAAATTATTGATCTTTTGGGTAAAGTTATTCTAGAAGGTACAACAGATGTACAAAATCTTGTTGCAAAAATCAATATTGAATCAGTTCCAAATGGTCAATTTATTCTGAGATCTACCACAAACTCAAGTACGAATACCATTCGTTTCGTAAAATAATTTAGAGGTTATTGTGCAGGGTATATTTAACATGTACCCTCATTCCCCTTTTTTATTACCTTTGACAAAATAAAAAAACCAATGGCTACTACTTCAGAATTAAGCAAAAACTCTTTTATACGCTACAATAACGAATTATTAAAGGTTATTGAATACGATCATATTACCCCGGGCAAGGGAAATGCGATCTATTCTTTAAAATGCAGAAACGTAGAAACGGGCAAGCAAAGTGAGGTTCGTTTTCGTTCAGGAGAAAAAGTAGATATTATTCGTGTAGACGAGTATGAAATGCAATTCCTTTATACAGAAGGCGATTCATTAATCTGTATGAACCAAGAAACCTATGATCAAATACCAGTACCTAATACAATTTTCGGTGAGGCTATTCAATTTATAAAAGAAGGAATGATTTTAAAAATTCGTTTTGATGAAAATGAAAAACCATTGGCCGGCGATTTACCTAAACACGTAGAATTAGAAACCATTTATACCGAAATGGGTGTGAAAGGCAAACTATTCAAAATGGCTCAAGTAGAAGGCAACATTAACGTTCAAGTTCCTTTGTTTGTGGAAGTAGGTGATAAACTTAGAATTAATACTGAAAATGGAGAGTACGTGGAACGAATTATGAAGTAAAATTCTAAAAACTAAATTCTAAAAACTAAATTCTAAATTTTTACCCCGAACGTAGCGAAGCGAAGTTGAGGGGCTAATATCTAAATACTAACAGGAAAGATTCTCTTGTCTAAATACTAACGACTAACGACTAGAGAAAAAGAAAAAAACATCTCAGACGCGATTTCCCTGCTTCGTTCCAAATATTTTTCATCCATCAGCTCTGTACCATCAAAGGCTTTGGGATCCTCATATTTTACAGGTATTCTAAGTTCAGCACCGGCAATGTAGGGGCAAGCTTCATCGGCACTGTTGCAAGTGAGAATGGCTGCAAAGTTTTGCGATGGGTTAAACGCATCATCAAATACTTTCGAAAAACAAATTATAGGAGCTTCGTTTAAATCGTATTTCAATTCGTAAATAGGATTGCTTGTATCTGTTAGCTTTATGCAGTCAAAACCCTGCAAGGCCAATGTATCCAGCACTTTTGGAAACATAGCCGTAGTTTCTGTGCCACCAGAATAACATTGAACATTGGGTATGTTGAAATAATGAGCCATGGTTTGTGCCCATACTTGTGCTAAATGGCTGCGACGAGAATTATGCGTGCAAATAAAATTTAATTGGATGGCTTCCGAATTTTCTTTTTTCAATTTTATATACTCAACCAAAGGTTGTAATACTTTTTTACGTTCTTCAGAAATAGTAATTTTCGAAATTTCTGAAATAGTATTTTCTAATTTTTCGAACATCGTTAAACCGTTTTAATGAAATATTTTTTACGAAACCAAAAGGCTAAATTTACTAAGGCAATTAAAGCAGGCACTTCTACTAATGGGCCAATAACACCAGCAAAGGCTTGCCCACTGTTAATCCCAAACACCCCAATGGCCACTGCAATTGCCAATTCAAAATTATTACCCGTTGCGGTAAAGGCAATGGATGTACTCTTCGAATAATCGGCTCCAAAATATT
>JAGVEE010000233.1 GCA_020058405.1 Sphingobacteriales bacterium | reverse complement strand
GCCGAAAATGTTACGGCATGTTGTTCTGCAATCCCTACGTCAAATGCTCTACCAGGCATTGCCTTCATCATAATATTTAAGGAACAGCCACTTGGCATTGCGGGTGTGATACCCATTATTTTATCGTTCTTTTCTGCAAGCTCTACCATGGTATTTCCAAATACATCTTGGTATTTTGGTGGTTGAGGTCCATTATTTGCAGATTTTTTTATTTCACCGGTAATTTTATCAAACAATCCTGGGGCATGCCATTTGGTTTGATCTTTTTCTGCTAACTCATAGCCTTTGCCCTTAACAGTTAGGCAGTGTAATATTTTTGGTCCGGGAATATCTTTTAAATCATTTAATACTTTTACTAAATGGTTGATATCGTGCCCATCAACTGGGCCAAAATACCTAAACTTTAATGCTTCAAATAAATTGGAGTTTTTAAGTAAGGTGCCTTTTATCCCTTTTTCAATTTTCTTTACAATATCTTGAGCATTTGGACCGAAACGGCTTATGCCACCTAACACCTTCCAAATATCTTCGCGAACCTTATTATAGGTATGTGAGGTGGTAATGTCTGTTAAATATTCTTTTAATGCGCCCACATTAGGGTCTATAGACATGCAGTTATCATTTAGAATTACTAAAAGGTTTGCATTTTCTACTCCTCCATGGTTTAATGCTTCAAATGCCATACCGGCTGTCATGGCGCCATCTCCAATTACGGCAATGTGTTGTCTGTTAGGTTCGTTTTTATATTTGGATGCTACTGCCATACCCAAGGCAGCAGAAATAGAGGTAGAAGAGTGCCCAACACCAAATGTATCGTACTCACTTTCTGAACGTTTTGGGAAACCACTTATACCTTTGTAAACTCTGTTTGTGTGAAACTGATCTTTCCTGCCAGTTAAAATTTTATGGCCATAAGCTTGGTGCCCAACATCCCAAACCAATTGATCGTCGGGAGTATTGAACACATAATGTAATGCAACACTCAACTCTACCACACCTAAACTAGCCCCAAAATGGCCACCGTTTACCGATACCATGTCTATGATATACTGACGTAATTCGTCGGCTACCTGTGGTAGTTGACTTTCTGCCAGTTTTCTTAAATCTGCTGGAAGGTTAATGTTTTGTAAGAGTTCGCCTTGTTGTTGATTCATTATATTGGGTTAAATGACAAATATAACAAAAAGAGGGGCTCAAAGTTTCGAAGATTCGAATTTTCGAATCCTCAAATTTACAAACCCTCGAATTTTCAAACCTTCGAAGCCTCGAATTTTCAAACCCTCGAATTTTCGAACCTTCGAATTTTCGATTTTTTGAACCTTCGATTTTTCGAACCTTCGAATTTTCGAATTTTTGAACCTTCGAATCTTCGAAATCATTATCTTTGAAAGATGAATTGGCAAGAAAAGTTCGAAATTCGCTTACCTCAGTTTGAAGGTCCCTTCGATTTGTTATTGTTCTTTATAGAACGTGACGAGTTGGATATTTATGATATTCCGATTGCGAAAATCACGAAAGATTTCTTGACCTATATTGAACAAATGACGGCATTAAATATAGAACTCGCATCGGAGTTTATATTAGTAGCCGCTCGTTTAATGCAAATTAAAGCCCGCATGTTACTTCCTCGTCCGATTATCGATGATGAAGGAAACGAAGTGGATCCTAGAAAAGATTTAGTTCAGAAATTATTAGAATATAAAAAGTTTAAAGAAGCATCTGCCGAAATGGAAGTGATGTTGGATGAACGTGCAAAAAGATATACTCGTGGTAATATTGCAAACGATTTAATTGCTGTACGCGAAAGTGCTACCCAAGAAGATGAATTGCAAACCTTAGATTTATACAAGCTTCTTACTGTTTATCAAAAAGTATTAAATAGATATGTAAACAAACCAGAAGAGGTTAGACATACTGTTATTCAATACCCATATACTATTGAAGATCAAAAGAAACATCTGACGGATTTATTATTAACGAATGATAGAATAGATTTTGAATCTGTAATGTTAAGCAGTAAAGATCGTGTAGAAGTAGTTTATTCGTTTTTAGCAATACTAGAAATGTTGCAACAACAAATGATTAAAATACAAGTGGGCTTGGGCTACAATAATTTCTGGATCAGTTCTAGAGCCGAAGGTGAAGAAGTGGTGTATGAACCCGAAGAAGAAAATTAGCTAATTTGCTAATTTGGTAATTAGCTAATGGAGCAAATGCGTAAAATTAAATCAACTATAATTAATGGGCATGAGATAGTACGCAATGGAGTGTTGGTACTTGATGAGCAAGGAATAACTGTTGATGTAGTTCCGGAAAATAAAATAGATTTTACAGATTACGAAGTTTTTGATGGGTACTTAGTTCCAGGTTTTGTTAACACACACTGCCATTTGGAGCTATCGCACTTAAAAAATAAAATAGATACACATACAGGCATTGTTGATTTTGTATTAGCTGTTCAGCAATTTAGAAATACAGATCTTGAAGAAGTAGAATCGGCAATGCGTTTAGCCGAAAATGAAATGATAGAAAACGGAATAGTTGCAGTAGGCGACATTTCGAATACATCAAATTCATTCAACATAAAAAAAGAAAATAACATTTATTACCATACATTCTTGGAAGCTCTTGGCTTTACAAGTAACCGTGCAGAGGCGGTAATAACTCAAATCTTGCAGTTAAAAAACCAAGCATCAGAATTAAATTTAATAGCGAGCATTAGTCCGCACGCGCCATATTCCGTATCTAGAGATTTGTTTCAAAAATTAGCAGCTCAACAAGAATCTGTATATACATTGCACCATCTAGAATCTCTAGAAGAAATAATGTTTTTGAATGAAAAAGTAGGTGATTTTCTTAATCTTTATAATTTTTTCAATATTAATATTGATGAGTTTATACCCGAAGAAAAGTCGGCTACGAAGTACTGGCTGAATAATTTTAATATCGAAAAATTAATATTGGTACATAATACTTTTCTGTCTGATGATGCTTACGAACTCATTTCAGAAAAAATAAAAAATGTGTATTGGTGTTTATGTCCAAATGCAAATTTATTCATCGAAAACAGGCTGCCTAATATTCCATCCTTAATTAACAAAGGAGCAAAAATTTGTATTGGCACGGATAGCTTAGCATCTAATCATCAACTAAATATTTTAGATGAATTGCACAGCATCAAAAAAAACTTCCCAGAAATAAGCACCGAATATTTACTGCAATGTGCAAGCATTAATGGCGCCGAAGCATTAGGCATTGAGCAGGAGTTTGGGAAGTTTCATATTGGCAAGAAGAATCGAGTGTTACGAATTTTCGAAGATTCGAATCTCCGAAAATTCGATCTTTCGAAAATTTGAATCTTCGACCTTTCGAAAATTCGAATCTTCGACCTTTCGACATTTCGAATCTTCGACCTTTCGAAAATTCGAATCTTCGACCTTTCGATTTTATTGGTATCTTTGCCCAGTGGAAAACAAAAAAGACATACGAGAGCTTAATTTAGATCAACTCAAAGAAGAATTTGCCTCATTGGGTGAAAAATCATTTCGTGCAAAGCAAGTATATGAGTGGTTATGGATGAAATCTGCCACAGATTTCGAGGAAATGACCAATCTTTCTAAAAATTTACGCAAAACGCTTTCTGAGAATTTTTGCATTAATGCGGTAAGTATACTAAAATCGCAGAAGAGCAATGATGGGACGGTAAAAAACGCATTTAAATTATACGACGAAAACATTGTAGAGGGGGTGTTAATACCAACTTTAGAGAGAATGACAGCTTGTGTTTCTTCACAAGTGGGTTGCAGTTTAACCTGCAAGTTTTGTGCAACGGGATACATGGATCGTAAGCGAAATTTAAATGCCGATGAGATTTACGATCAGGTAGTATTAATTGATAAACAAGCCAAAGAAAATTTCAATATACCTTTAACAAATATTGTGTACATGGGCATGGGCGAGCCATTGCTTAATTATGCAAACGTATTAAAATCTATTGACAGGATTACTGCAGAAGATGGTTTGAACATGTCGTACAAACGCATCACTGTTTCAACGGCTGGTATTGCTAAAATGATAAAGAAACTAGGTGACGATGAAGTGAAATTTAATTTAGCCATTTCATTACACGCGGCGAATGATGTGAAGCGAAATGAAATAATGCCAATTAACGAAAGCAATTCTTTAGAAGCTTTAGCAGATGCTCTTAAATATTATTACGATAAAACACAAAATCCGGTAACATTTGAATACATCATTTTTAATAATTTTAATGATGGTATTGAAGATGCGAGAGAGTTAGTTAGGTTTTGCAAAAACATACCTTGTAAGGTTAATATAATTGAATACAACCCGATATCATTTGCAGATTTTTTAAATGCTGAAGATGATAAAGTAGAAGCCTTTGCCAAGCACTTGCAAAAACACTACGTAATTACAAACATCCGAAGAAGCAGAGGGAAAGATATTGACGCTGCTTGCGGGCAACTTGCCATTAAAGAAAAATAATCTCAATTATTACTTGACGTTTTTTTTATTGCACCGACATTTGTAACATGTGGTCGATAATACATACGTATCTAAAAGATTTTTTCAATTTATTTTACCCAAGTATTTGTTGTGCCTGTGGCAATCATTTATATGATGGGGAGGAGTGTATTTGCATAGCATGCAGAATGTCTATGCCTTATACCAACGATGAGCAAATTAAAAGAAATGCCACTTATAAAGTATTTGATGGAAGAGTGCGAGTGGAAGCAGCATCCTCTTTGTTTTTTTTTAAGAAAAAAAGCAGGGTGCAAAATGTGCTTCATTATTTAAAATATAAAAATCATGAAGAGTTAGGCCTGGTATTAGGTTCCATGCATGCAGAACAATTAAGCAAATCAGATTTATTTGCAGAAGTTGATGTTGTGATACCGGTGCCATTACATCCAAATAAATTTAAAAAAAGAGGGTATAACCAAGCAGCACTTTTAGCTAAAGGATATTCGGAAGTATTCCATGCATTGTTAGATGAGCAATCACTAATAAGGACTGAAGATACTAGCACTCAAACACGTAAAAATAGGTACGAACGATATGAGAACATGAACCAGATGTTTAAATGCATCGACGAACATAACATTAGGGGTAAAAATATTTTGTTAATAGACGATGTAATTACTACTGGCTCCACTGTAGAATCGTGTGCTTTAGAATTATTGAAAGCAGGTTGCAAAAAAGTGTATATAGCAAGTGTAGCCATTGCATAAAAAAGGCTCCCTCGAAATTTCGAGGGAGCCTTTTTAATTTTATCAAAAAAGAATTATCTAACGATGTTAACTCGTTTTGTGATTTGTGTGTTTTGACCTTGGATGTTTACATTGTAAATACCAGGGCTTAATGTACTCAAGTCTAACGCTACATTCTCATTGTTAATGTAACCTAATTTTTGAGTGTGAACTAGTTGTCCGTTTGCATTGTAAACATTAATGTTAATGTTATCAGCACTTGATAATTGTAGTGTTAAGTTAAACAAACCATTGTTAGGGTTTGGATAAGCACGTACATATCTTTCATTTGCTTGCAATGGAATACCAACTACAATTACAGTAACATCTGAAGTTGCAGTATCCGTACCACAAGTACTAGTAGCAATCATAGTAACTTTATAAGTACCAGATTGAGTGTACACGTGAGTTGGGTTTGCATCTGTGCTAGTACCATTGTCGCCAAAGTCCCAAGCATATGTTGCATTTACATCAGATGTTGTAGTGTTTACAAAAGAAACTGATCCGTTTGAACCATTTTGCGATAAAAATGCTGCATTTGGTTTTGCTTGGTTAACAACCGTTAACGAAACAGTGTCATTACTTCTGTCGATATCTTCTGCGTCATTTACCCAAGCTTTGATAGTATACGAACCATCTGCAGATAAGTCTGCACGTTGAGTAAAGTTAGCAGTTGCAGTTGCATTTGCACCTAAGTTTGCTAATGTTCCATTGTTAACTGCACCACCATTTATTTGGTAAGAAACACTAACATTTTGTGCTGCATCAGCTCTTAAGTTTTGTACACTTAAACGGATAACCGCTAAGTTTGATAAGGTACAACCACTTGTTAAGCCATTGATGCTTGTTGCAGCATAATCTTTAGTTTTAATTGCAACAGATGATGAGCTAGTGTCGCCACCGCAACTATTTACTGCCATTAAAGTCACAGTATAAGTACTGTCTTTAGCGTAAGTGTGACTTGGGTTAGCACTTGTTGAAGTACTTCCATCACCAAAATCCCACATTAAGTTTGCAGTTTGTGTAAATGTATTAGTAAACTGAACTGTTCTTACTGTTGTAGAAGTTGTGAATGCTGCATCAGCTGCAGATAAGATCGATACAACAATTGGATTTGATAATTTTTGTCCATCGCAAGATTCGCTAGGAGTAATACGAACTCTTACAGTGTCATTGTTAGACAATGTAGAAGTTGTAAATGTTGTTCCAGTTTCTCCAGTTATAGGGCTACTGTTTATTGTCCATTGGTAAGAAGGAGTAGGTCCACCATTTGTTGGAGTTGCAGTAAATGTTAAGCTAGTATTTTTACATACTTGTGATGTAGTGTTAGCTGCTATGTTTACGCTTACTGGTAAAATTGGGAAAATATCAACTACATAACTTGCAGAAACAGTATTGCTTCCAGAAATACATGATGAGTTTGAAGTTACCGAAACTCTAATGGTATCATTATCTGTTAAAGTTGAGCTTGTAACAGAAGAACCAGTTGCACCTGCAATTATTGTGCTATTACGTCTCCATACATAAGTAGGAGCAGAACCAAAGTTTAAGCCTTTAACCGTAAATGTAATTGGCGTACCCACGCAAGCACCTTTTGGATAATCAGTATCTACTGAAGCAGAAACTGCTGCAGGACCTAATGTTATAACTCTTGTATCTGTTACTGGGTAACCTTGTGAATTACGAACGGTTACGCTATAAGTACCTGTAGTATCTACTACAATAGTTTGGGTAGTTGCACCAGTAGACCATAAGTAAGTCATACCTGCGTTACCTGCATTTAAAATTACGCTGTCGTTAGGGCAAATTACAGTATCAACACCAATGTTCACTGTTTGTGGAGGTGTAGGAATTGCAGTATTCGCTTCGATCATAAATCTTCCGAACGTTGCAGCTTCTGCTGGTACACCACCTGCTGAAGGAGCTGTATAATATGCACCGCTTCTACCAGGTGATTCTGCTTGTGTAGCTACAGGGAAAAATCCTACTGCGTTTGCAACTTGCGATAAACCTACGTAGAAATCTTCTTCGTAAACTACTTTAGGGCTAGTCATTGCAAATGATTTGTATTTTCCTAAATCTGCTAATGTTGCAGTGAAGGTATCAGACTTTGCAATAATTGCACCTGTAGAGTTTAATACTACACCGAACATTCTCTTGTTTTCAATTGCAGGAGCATTAGCTATAAATACTCTAACTGTATCGATTAACCAACCACCGTTAGCACGGTATTTGTTTAAAATTAAACCAGCACCAGTGTTATAACCAATTGCACTAATTGGAGCGCTTGCATCAGCATAACTATATGTGCTATTGTTAACATTTTGAGATACAGTAATACTATTGTTAGTATTTACATCATCTGAAGCTACAGTAACAGTTACAGTATTTGTACCGTTGTTAATAGCAAACAAATTATCAAAGGTAACAGTAGTACTTTGTTGAGATTCTAATGTTACCGTTTTATTACTAGTCATGATATTTGCACCAGAAACGCTTAATCCAACTGTATAAGTAGTTTGTTTGTTGTAACCATTATTTTTAATTAAAGCTCTTACTTGGTGCGGTGAAGCAGCCAAACGAGGGAATTGAGTTAATGTATTAACTGCAACAACCGCTACATCATTAGCAAAAGCATTTACACCAAAACGTACTGCTGGTCTAAATGCAGAAGATCCAAGAGTTGCAGGTGCTGTAGCGCCAGTTGAAGATCTGTTACCATTACTACCCCCTACTGTAGCACTGTTACATGTGTAAACGGTTGTACCACCTGTTGCAGATGTTAATGCCCAATCGTATGCCATGTAAATACCCGTTCCATTATAAGTAAAAGGTGAAGTTAAACGTATATCATACGTTCCTGTTTCTAAATTTAAAGCCAAAGGACCATCATACACCAAAGTCATATCCGCTATAGCTGTAGCAAAAGTGGTAGATTTTGTGAAAGAAGCGTCTGTAGTATTTTGTAAATAAATTTTAATATTACCAGCTACAGCTGCAGTACCATTCGAAGCAATTTCGAAACCTACAGTACTGATAATGTCACCAGTTTTCATGTTAGCATAATCATTTGGAGGAAATATGCTCATAGATCTATTGAATAATGCTTGACTAGCTGGGCCTCTTCCATTACCCGACGTTCCTGTATTTGAAACATTCGAATTAAAAATTGTAGCCGGGCTAATTAACCTAGATGGAGTTGGGTTAGATAATGTAGGAATAAATGTTGTTGATCCTACTTTTACAGAGTCAAACGTAGCATCAGCAACGTTTCCAACTATTGAAGTTAAACTCAAATCATATGATAACCAAATAAAGTTATTTCCTTCAACTAAAGGATTTGTTATTCCACTAAACACTAACGAAGCTCCAGGTGTTGAAATTTGTGTACCCAACTGCACTGCAGTATTTGGATTAAATACCGAAGAGTTTCCTGTTGACCATAATTTAGCATTTGAGATGTCTGCTAAGTTTGTTGTACCAGTAGTAGATAAGTAAAATGTGTTTGCAACTAGTGGGCTTAAAACGCCAGCAGTTACAACATTCATTCTAATTATTTGTTGATTTGCTAATGGTTTAAAAATTTCACGATCATTAGCTCTTTGTGTACTTGTAGTAGATACAAATGCCATCGGGCTTGGTAATGCAATACTTACATCATCAATAGCGATATTATCTGCACCGTAATCACTTGTACCTTCAAATCTGATGTCGACAGTTGTGAATCCAGCGCCAGAAAATGCATTTAATGGAATGGTAACTTCAGTGAAGTTTATATTTACTCCGTAAGATGCATTACCTACTTGTGTCCAAGGGTCTGTTCCATTTCTAGCAAATACTCTTAATAAATCGGTTCCACTTTTGTTCATTAACCAAAATTTTAAAACGGCAAATGGACTAATGCTTGAAAGGTCGATGTCATGGAAAATCATGTCTGCTTTTCCTCCCGATGCAATGTCATAAGTATTAAAACATGCAGCGAATCCTGTTCCGCCTCTTCCTGGGTTAACTCCAGTGTTTCCACCATTGGTTACAGTAATTGTGTCACCCCTGTACCATCTTGTTAGGCCTTCATCAGTTATGCCTGTTCCAACAGGGTTGCTAACTGCTGGCGGGC
>JAGVEE010000199.1 GCA_020058405.1 Sphingobacteriales bacterium | reverse complement strand
GGAGGCGAAAATTCTCTCCCTTCTTATCTTATTTAGCCATGACAGGGTCCCCGAACGAAGCGAAGCGGAGTTGAGGGGCGGTGATAGTTTGATATATCAGCTTCCTTTTCTAACTACTAATGACTAGAGACTAAAGACTATAGAGATTACTCAAAATACTCCTTCATCCTCTCAAAGAACCCCTTATCATTCTTATCTGGATTCGGTTTGAAATTCTGTGAGTCTTGAAGTTTTTCTAGTATGATACGTTCTTCACGTGAAAGTGTTTTAGGCGTCCAAATATTTACGTGTACCAATTGATCTCCTTTTTGGTAAGAGTTAATATCTTTAATTCCTTTACCTTTTAATCTGAGTATACGACCACCTTGAGTTCCTGGTTCTATTTTAATACGAGCCTTGCCATCTATGGTTGGAATTTCTACACTTGTACCAAGTGCAGCATCCATAAAGCTAATGTAAAGGTCGAATATAATGTTGATACCATCGCGTTTTAAAGCTTTGTGCTCCACTTCTTCAATTAGTATCAGTAAGTCGCCAGGTATACCACCACGAGGGGCAGCATTTCCTTTGCCAGTCATAGAAAGTTGCATTCCATCTACCACACCTGCTGGTATATTTATGCTAATGGTTTCTTCGCCACGTTCTACACCTTCGCCGTGGCAGGTTGTACATTTATTGGTAATGGTTTGTCCTTCTCCTTGGCAAGTAGGGCAGGTGGTTGTAGTTTGCATTTGACCAAGTATGGTATTTTGCACACGTCGCACACTACCTTGTCCGCCACAAGTGCCGCAAGTATTAAAAGCCGATTTATCTTTAGCACCGCTGCCGCCGCAAGTTTTGCAGCCCACCATTTTAGTTACTTTAATGGTTTTTTCTACACCGTTGGAAATTTCTTCGAGCGTAAGTTTTACTTTAATACGTAGGTTGCTTCCTTTTTGCATTCTGCGGCCGCCACGTTGACCGCCACCGCCAAAGAAACTATCGAAAGGACTTCCGCCGCCGCCACCAAAAACATCACCAAACTGGCTGAAGATATCTTCCATGTTCATGCCGCCAGCACCACCTCCGCCGTAACCGCCTGCGCTAGAAGCACCACCGGCATGACCGAACTGATCATAGCGTTGTTTCTTCTCAGGGCTGCTAAGTACTTCGTAGGCTTCAGCTGCTTCCTTAAATTTATCTTCCGCGGCTTTGTCGCCCGGGTTTTTATCCGGGTGAAATTTAATCGCCATTTTGCGGTATGCCTTTTTTATTTCATCGGCATCGGCATTCCTGCTAACCCCAAGTATATCGTAATAATCTCTCTTTGCCATGTTATGCTCCCACTACTACTTTAGCGAATCGTATTACCTTTTCGTTTAATAAATAACCTTTTTCTAACTCGTCAACTACCTTACCTTTTAGTTCATCGCTAGGGGCAGGAATGTTGGTTACGGCTTCGTGCAAATCAGTGTCGAATGTTTTGCCATAACTATTTTCCATTTCAGCTAAACCTTGGCTTTGCAAAGTAGTTTTTAGTTTATGATGCACAAGTTTTAAACCTTCTTTTAAAGCATCAATATCGTTGGCAGTATCCATCGATTTTTGTGCACGGTCAAAATCGTCTAATACGGTGATCATGGCTTTCAGCGTTTCTTGGTTGGCAACTTTAAACAACTCAATACGTTCTTTGGCAGTGCGGCGTTTAAAATTATCGAACTCGGCCAATAGACGAATGTATTTATCGTTTACCTCATCCAATTGAGCTTTTAATTGCTCCTCTGGGCTAATTTCTACCGTATTTTCGGTGTTTTCTGTTGATGCGTCCGCTTGGTTCTCTTCTGCCGAAAGAGGCACTTCTTGCGAATCTATAGGTTCATTTGTCATATTTTCCGGTCCTTGCTCTGTCATTTCGTACTAATTTATGCTATTTTAATATTCTTGGGAGATTATTCAAAGAGTTTGCCAAAGGAGGATTTTGCCAAATTGGCAAGGGAGTCGGTAGTTAGGAGCAGGGAGCTTTGAGCAATTATGAGTAATTAGCACATTTACTCTATGAAACTCTGTGCGGACTTTGTGAAACTTTGTGAGCTTTTTTTATCGTTCAAGCAAAGATGCAAAGGAGCAGAGAAGCAAAGATCATTTATTTATATTTAAAATTTGAAATAGGTACACATTTGCGCAATTTTTAAAAATGAAATCAATACTAACCACACTTTTTTCTATATTAATTACTTCAGGTTTGTATGCGAGTCCACAGAGTCCGGATTTCATTGTAATTGGTAAAGATACTATTGGCACTTATAATCTTTTATTGGAAAAATATTTACAAAATACGGATTCAAATAGTACCGGCCAATTGTTCGGATTGACTTTTAGAAAATCAAATTCGATGAATTGTTGGAGAGGGTATCAAGCAATTTATACTTTACAAAACGATAGTTTATTTTTAACAGACATAATTGAATGCGGTGAATTATTGTATGGTAGTATTGATAAGGAGAAATCGCTTGAAAAAATAAAAGCAATTTTTGGCGACAAATTTAAGAACGAACGTGTTTTTATTTTTTGGTTTGATGGAATATTTAGTTATCCTTTAACACCCGAAATAATACGTTGGGATGGTGTTTTTTATAAGATATTTGAAAAAGAGAAAGTAATTTATATATCCAAGGGTCATGTTACAAAAACGATGGAAATTGATAACTACATCGACGATCCTAAGCGAATAGACAGACGAGATAAATACAAGATCTCGGACGTATTATTTAAGGAAATAAAAAAAGAAAAGTGGAAAAACAAAATGGATTATGATTGTGGAAATGGTTATTGGATTACCATTAATGAAAAAGGAATCGTAACCAAAGTTGCTATAAGATTTTATGAAGATGGTGATACTCCAATTGAAGACAACGAAGAAAATTATTGTGTAAATAAAGTGTACAATGCCCTAAAGGATTTAAAGTTCGATGTAATTAAAGACAAAGGCATGCCCATAATGGAAGAAATTTTTATAGAGATTTGGCAAGAAGACAATGGGAGAATTAAGAACTGGACAAGGTAAATTAATGGGATTATATAATAATATGTTAATGGAGGCACATATCAGCGGGCCATAAACTTTGTGAACCTCTGAGTGTACTTTGTGAAACTTTGTGAGCTAATTTTTTATCGTTCACGCAAAAATTAAGCAAAGTTCACAGAGTTGACATTACAATACAAACTAACAAATAGCCTCAAGTCATTGTCTCATTTCTCTAGTCTAACGACTTAGGATTAGCTTATTAACAGCTAGTCCTAAGTTTCTTTTTATGTAAACTTTTTCTATATTTGTAAGGAAGGGAGAATTGTGCATGGGAATATTTTTTGAGGTCATTTTTTTAGAAGATGTATTGGATTATCTGAGATGTTTAGATTCCAAGATTTCTGAAAAAATTATCATAACATTCGTAAATCTCAAGTAGAAATAAATCAAGATTTATTTAACAAATTGAATGATGAAATTTGGGAGTTTAGAACTCTTTACAAAGGCATTCAATATAGGTTGTTAGCCTTTTGGGATAAGAATTCAAA
This sequence comes from Sphingobacteriales bacterium, assembly GCA_020058405.1. Lineage (GTDB taxonomy): Bacteria > Bacteroidota > Bacteroidia > Sphingobacteriales > Sphingobacteriaceae > CAJBVG01. The sequence goes on along the minus strand of JAGVEE010000199.1, from coordinate 652 downwards.
TGATAACATTGTAGTAGTTGTAATAACAAATGCTTTTGTGAAAAAAACATCAAAAGTACCAGCGAAAGAAATTTTTAAAGCAAAACAACTTAGAAAAGAATATTTAAGGTTAAAGAAATAAAATTACTATCGAAATGAAAACTTTTACATTAGAAGAAGTCCAAGATAAATTAATAGGTAAAGTAGGCACACCTAGAAGAGATATGTTTGAATATAATCTTCAAATGGAATTAATAGGAATGGCGATTAAGCAAACAAGATTGGAGCGAAGGATGACACAAGAGGAACTAGGCAAACTAATTGGTGTTCAAAAAGCGCAAATTTCTCGTATTGAAAACAACGCAAGTAATGTAACCATGGATACACTGTTGAGAGTGTTTACGGCCTTAAAAGCAAAAGTTAAGTTGCACGTAGAGTTGTAGAAGCAGGGAGCTGAGAGCAGAAAACTTTGTGCGTAATTTGAGTAACTCTATGAGCTAAATTTTTTATCGTTCACGCAAAGAGCGCAAAATTTAAACAAAGTTCGCAGAATAAAAAGTTAACTTAATACTTACATTTCAGCATTCAAATTCATATATTTATTTTACTATGAAAAGTTTTCTCTTAGCACTATTTATTTTCTTGTCTTTATATTCTAGCGCACAAAATGCCG
>JAGVEE010000342.1 GCA_020058405.1 Sphingobacteriales bacterium | reverse complement strand
TTCTTTTTCAAAATAATGCTCATTTTTCAAAAACGCCATTACCTCACCTTCTTTCCAATACTTAAATTTAAAAGGTCCTGTGCCTACAGGGTTATTTCTAAATTCTTTACCATAATGCTCTGTTATTTCTTTAGGTACTACGGAGCAATATTGAATACTTAATAGTGATGTAAATGCTGGAAATGGCTTGCTTAAATGAATTACAAATGTACTATCATTTATTGCTTCAAATGCTTCCGGACCCTTTACTTTATCGTTAAAAATCCATGCTCCAGAAGAAGCTACTTTAGGACTTATTATTCGTTGAAATGAATATACAAAATCCGAAGCAATTACTTTTCTTCCTTTTTTATCAGTAAACAATGGATGGTCATGGAAATATACATCGTCTCTTAAATGAAAAGTATAATGTAAGCCATCGGCACTTTGCTCCCAACTTTTTGCAATAGAGGGCTTCACACTTAAATTACTATCCAATTGCGTAAGCCCATTAAATAAATGATTTACACACCATACATTCATTTGGTTACGAGCAAAAGCGGGGTCGAGTGAGGTTACACCCACATCCATGTTAATGTTAAAAACAACTCTATTATCTTCCTGTTTTTTAGTACAAGAATATATACTGATAATGAAAATGATGTATACTATTTTCTGAAGGCTTCTCATAATTTCTTACTTTCGCAATGTAAAAGTTTATCATGAGTTATAAAAGAGTTATCTCCTTATTACCTTCGGCTACCGAAATGATGTTTGCGCTTAATGCACAAGAGCTATTGTGTGCACGCTCACATGAATGTGATTTTCCTAACGAAGCACAGTCGCTACCCGTTTGTACCTCAGCGAGTATACACAACGGTATGTCGAGTAAGGATATCGACGAACAAGTGAAGTCTACCCTTTGGAAAGCACTTTCTTTGTACGACATCAATATAAATTTAATTAAAGAGTTAAAACCAGATTTGATAATTACGCAAGACCAATGCAAAGTTTGTGCAGTGCATTTATCAGATTTAGAAAAAGTGTTGGAAAGCGAATTGGGCTATACCCCTACAATTATTAGCTTTCACCCACATTCATTGCAAGACTTTTATGATAATTTCAAGGAATTAGCTGGGTTAATTGGTAGAGAAAAAGAAGCGGAAATCTTACTTGAAGATTGGAATGATCGCATTGAAATTATTCAACACAAAGTAAAATTTGTAAAAAATCGTCCGCGTATTGTATGTATAGAATGGATGGAACCTTTAATGACTGCAGGGCATTGGACACCCGAATTACTAGAATTTGCAGGTGGCGAAATTGTATTGTCTGATAAATTTGCAAATTCTGCTTACATCAGTATGGAACAATTAAGTGATGCCGACCCCGACGGAATTATTATTGCTCCTTGTGGACTTGATTTGGAAAGAACAAAACAAGAACTCGATGTTTTATTTACACAAGAAAGTTGGAAAAACCTCCGAGCAGTGCAAAAAGGGCATGTTTTTATTGCCGATGGGAATGCCTTCTTCAACAGATCTGGTCCGAGATTAATAGATACAGCCGAAATAATTGCGGAAATTTTACAGGTAAACCAGTTCTATTATGGCATGGAAGGGCAATGTTGGGAGCAAATTGCCATTTAAGTACTAATATTCTCAAATTCAGCTACTAAGCATTTTAAATTTTAGCACATTTATGCCAAAAAGATTTGTATTTTAGCAGTTCTCTGAAATTGTAAAAAAAGCGTTTAAATAACGTTAAATCAACATTTTTAGAACGATTACACAAAATTGATATGGGAAAAATTATTGCTTTGGCAAATCAAAAAGGGGGAGTAGGTAAAACAACTTCTTCTATTAATTTAGCTGCGAGTTTAGCCGTTTTAGAATATAAAACTTTATTAGTTGATGCCGATCCGCAAGCAAATGCGACTTCAGGCATTGGCTATGATCCACGTGAAATAAAAGCCAGTATATACGAGTGCATCATTAATGGCATTGATGCCAAAGAAGCAATTCTCGAAACGAGTACACCAAATTTAGATTTATTACCGGCGCATATAGATTTAGTTGGTGCCGAAATTGAGATGATTAATTTGGCAGAACGTGAACACAAAATGAAAGAGGTGTTTGCAAAAATTAAAGATCAATACGATTTTATTATCATCGATTGTTCACCATCCTTAGGTTTAATTACCATTAACGCCCTTACCGCTGCAGATTCTGTAGTAATACCTGTACAATGCGAATACTTTGCACTAGAAGGCTTGGGTAAATTATTGAACACGATAAAAATTGTACAAACTCGTTTAAATCCTGAGTTACAAATTGAAGGGATTTTATTAACCATGTACGATGTACGTTTACGCTTATCAAACCAAGTGGTAGAAGAAGTGAAAACACATTTCCAAGATTTAGTATTTGATACGATTATACAAAGAAACACACGACTAAGTGAAGCACCAAGCTTTGGGGTATCGGTAATTATGCACGATGCAACTAGTAAAGGGGCCATCAATTATTTAAATCTTGCCAAAGAAATTTTGGTGAAGAACGGATTAGGAAAAGAAGAAGAACTAAAAACAGAAACAAACAATGAGTAGTGCAGTAAAAAGAAATGCTTTAGGAAAAGGCTTAGGTGCTTTGTTGAGCGATAAAGATCAAACAAACGCAAACATAGAAAGTCAATCGTTAAATACACCTAGCAGTCCGGCTGTAAATACCATTGCAGCAATTCCTGTAGAGCAGATTGAAGCAAATCCTTACCAACCGCGTGATAAGTTTGAAGAAGAATCTTTAAACGAATTAGCAGAGTCCATAAAAATACAAGGCATTATTCAACCTTTAACAGTTCGTAAACTGTCTGCAAAATCATACCAATTAATTTCTGGTGAACGTCGTTTACGTGCTAGTAAATTGGCAGGTTTAACAGAAGTACCCGCATACATTCGTACAGCCAACGATCAAGAAATGATCGAAATGGCCTTGATAGAAAACATACAACGTGAAAACTTAAATGCAATGGAAGTTGCTTTTAGTTTCCAACGCATGATAGATGAGTGTAATTTAAAACAAGAAGAATTAAGTGGTAGAGTAGGTAAAAACAGAAGTACTGTTACCAACTACTTACGTTTGCTTAAACTACCTCCAATGATACAAGCTGCTATTCGCGATCAACAAATTTCTATGGGCCATGCGAGAGCAATGGTTAGTATTGAAAATGTGGATCAACAATTGTTTGTATTTAAAGAAATTCTAACCAAAGATTTATCTGTTCGTAAGGTCGAAGAATTAGTGAGAGCCATGAGCACTCCTAAAAAAGAAGGCAAAGAGAAAGAGAAAAATACTAACGGTGGAAATTACCTTACTAATAATTTCGAATATCAAAAAATACAAGACGAGTTGAGTTCTAAATTCGGAAATAAAGTATTAATTAGTGCAGATACTAAAGGGAAAGGTTCTATAAACATTCCGTTTTTATCTACCGATGATTTAAACCGTATTTTAGAGATGTTGGATTGGTAACATAATCCCATGAAAATTTTCATTACAAGTATTTTGGTTCTGCTAAATTGTTTTGTATTTGCTCAAAACTCAGATACTGTTGTGGTTTCGTCTGTACTTATACCCCCACATTCTGCAAGCAAAGCAGCTAAGTTTTCGGCAATTGTTCCTGGCCTTGGACAGGTATACAATAAACAAGCATGGAAAGTACCAATTATTTATGCTGGTGCAGGTGCACTCATTTACTCTATTGCATGGAATAATAATAACTATCAGAAATATTTAAGCGCTTATAAATTAGATTCCGATACTTCACTAAGTACGAATAGCGAATTTAGTGGTTTATATTCTGTTGATAATTTAATTGTATTAAAAGATTTTTACAGAAGAAATAGAGATTTATCGGCCATTGGATTGGTATTGGTATATGCTGCAAACATAGTAGATGCTTATGTGTACGGGCAGTTTTTTAATTTTGATGTGAGCGACGATTTGAGTTTACACGTACAACCCTTTATGATTCCGAGTATACAAAATGTACATACTGGTGCATGGACAAACACTACGGGATTAACTCTTCAACTTAAATTTAAATAAAATGAAAATTGCATTAATTGGATACGGAAAAATGGGTCGCGAAATTGAAAAAATTGCGACGGATAAAGGCCATGAAATAGTATTAAAAATTAATGCAGAAAATATACAAGAACTTAGCAAAGAAAACTTAGCGAAAGCCGATGTTGCCATTGAGTTTTCTACTCCTCATACAGTTGTTGCTAATATAGAATTATGCGCATCTATTGGTTTGCCAATTGTGGTAGGAACTACTGCTTGGTATGCAGATTTTGAAAAAGTAAAATCAATTATTTCATCACACCATGCATCTTTATTTTACGCCACTAATTTTAGCATTGGTGTAAATTTGTTTTTCAAAATAAATGAAATGGCAGCAAGCCTAATGAAAGATTTTGATTTTAATTTGAGTATGGATGAAATACACCATACACATAAATTAGATGCACCAAGTGGAACGGCTATTACCACCGCCGAAAAAATAATGCAACATTATACTGCGAAAAAATCTTGGGAGAACAAAATTGTTACAGATACAAATGAGCCACGAGATACCAAAAATATTGCGCAGGAGTTATTAATACGCTCTATAAGAAAAGATGAGGTACCGGGAACACATACTGTTTACTATGATTCGGATGTAGATACCATTGAAATTTCGCATATTGCACATAATAGAAAAGGATTTGCTAAAGGGGCTGTAAGTGCTGCCGAGTGGATTATTAATAAAAAAGGAATTTATAACATGGATGATCTTTTATCATTCAAAAAATAAGAAGAATATGAATTGGAAATTTTGGAAAAAAAGTAATGCGCCCAAAAAGAAAAAATCTGCCACAAGAGAATGGGTAGATGCATTAGTTTTTGCAGTAATAGCTGCAACCATTATACGTGGATTATTTATTGAAGCATTTACCATACCTACGCCTTCTATGGAACGTTCGTTATTAGTAGGCGACTTTTTATTTGTGAGTAAAGTAAATTATGGAGCACGTACTCCGGTTACTCCATTATCATTCCCCTTTGCACATCATACACTTCCAATTGTAGGTACTAAATCTTATTTAGAGTGGATAAAATTACCGCACTATCGTTTACCTGGTTTTGGTGACGTAGAACGTAACGATGTAGTGGTTTTTAATTATCCTATGGAAGATTTCCGACCCTTAGATAAGCAAGAAAATTATATTAAAAGATGTGTAGGTATTGCAGGCGATACCTTAGAAGTGCGTGATGCTCGAGTATATATTAATGGAGTAGGAGAAGAGATGCCGAAAGAGGCTCAAGCTTCGTACATGGTAAAAACAGATGGAAGTGCATTTAATACCAAAACATTAGAGTCTTTATACATCACAGAATACGGTCAATACGCCGAAGAGGGAAATTTTATTTTCACTCTTACTAAAGATCAAAAAGATAAACTTGCAAAATTCTCGAATGTGCAAAACGTTCAAGAAGCAATTCGTACACGTGGGCAATACTTAGATTATGTATTTCCGCACGATCCTAAATTGAGTTGGAACGAAGATAATTTCGGACCGGTAATAATTCCTGCAAAAGGACTGAAGTTAAATTTAAATGCATCAAACATTGAAATATACAGAAGAGCCATACAAGTGTATGAAGGCAACACTGTAGAAACGAGAGAAGATGGAATTTACATTAACGGACAAAAAACAGATTCGTACACCTTTAACATGAATTACTATTTCATGATGGGCGATAACAGACATAACTCACTCGACTCACGCTTTTGGGGTTTTGTACCCGAAAACAGAATTGTTGGAAAAGCTTTATTTATTTGGATGAGCTGGGATAGCAATGCGAGTTTCTTTAGTAAGGTTAGGTGGAGTAGGTTGTTTCGTGGAATCGAATAATTACGAATTACGAATTACGAATTACGAAGGGAGCACAGATGTTTCCTAAGAGTGGAATTCGTAATTCGTAATTTATAATTTATAATTCAATCCCCATTTTCGCTCCAAGTTCCCTCAAATCCTCCAACACCACCTCATTCAACATAATCCCTTCCTTACTTCGTTTTGCATAACATTCAAATTCGGGTTCGCCGGGAATTAGTACGGCTTGTGTTGGGTCTATGCGTTCTGCATTTTTGAAGCGTTCAATCCAAGTATCAATAGAATTAAAATATTCTTCTTTTTCGCGGAAAGCATCTACTCGCATGGCTCCGAAAAAATGACCAATTCCTTCGCCAACAGGGTTCGGGTCTGGATCTAAAAATGCTACAAAAGGCGGAACCCAAGGACCGAAATTTGCACCCGATAATACGGCCGATAAAATATCGACTGCTGCTCCAAGCCCGTATCCTTTATGGCTTCCATGGTCTTTATCACTTCCTAAGGGCAGGAGCGAACCGCCATTTTTTAAAGCATTCGCATCTGTAGAAGGTTCTCCTTCTTTTGTTTGTACCCAACCACTCGGCAACTCTTTACCTAAGCGTTGAGCTATTTCTAGTTTACCATTGGCAGCGGTAGAAGTGGCCATGTCTATTACAATAGGTAAATGTTTTTTACTCGGAAAAACATAACACATAGGGTTAGTACCGAGCATTCGTTCTTTAGATAAAGTTGGTGCAACTAAAGGGCTAGCATTGGTCATAGAAATGCCAATCATATCATGTTCTAAAGCCATCATGGCATGGTAAGCACCAATTCCAAAATGGTTAGAGTTTTTTACACTCACCCAACCGGAGCCACACTGCTTTGCTTTATCAATGGCAATTTGCATGGCAAAAGGCGCAGCTATTAATCCAAAGCCACCTTCTGCATCTACGGTTGCAGTGCTCAAGGTTTCTCTTATTATTTTCGGATTCGCATTAGCGTTTATACGGCCTTTCTCCCATAATCTTAAATAACCACTCAATCTGGCTAATCCGTGCGAATCTATGCCTCTTAAATCGGCTTCTATTAAAACTTTAGAAGCTAAGGCTGCATGCTTTTCGGATACATTCATTTTTAAGAAAATTTGATAGCAGAAATCTTGTAATTGCTCTTTAGAAAAATTCATAGAGCAAATATAAATTATTCGATGATGATTTTTTTGGCAATTCTTCCCTCTGCAGATTCAATTACCATAATATACACTCCACTACTAAAATCTGATGAGTTTATCACATAAGAATTATTGCTAGCTTTAATAATTATAAAATCGTTGTAAATCGTTTGTCCAAGTAAATTAATAAATTTAATGCTTGCACTTGTTTCCATTTCTGTAATTAAGTCAACAAATATTTTAGCATTCGCAGGGTTTGGATAAATAATTACATCTATTTTTTTATTGAAAGAACTAATACCTCCCCAACAAGGATAAAATGGATTAATATCATAAGAATTATATATCACGTCAGATGGTCCAGAAAAATGCTGAGCTTGTACAGCATTACCTGGTTCAAAATCTTGCTGCCAATTGATATGAACATCACCATCATCTTTAGCACTTCTGTTGGCTGTTAGATATACATTTTCAACATTTTGAGTTTCTGATATATCCTGTGGATGACACCAATTTTGTCCTCTATTTGGAGTGAAATTGATATAAATAGATCTAAAATCAACACCAACATCATTCGTATCGTTTTCATTTACTGCTACAAAAGTTAAATATATTTTATTAGCCCAAGCCGTACCCGAAATACCAACCGAAAGTTGTGGGTTTAAAGAATAGCCCGAGTTACCATAACGTATTTTTCCATCACCAAAGAAATTAGAACCTGCATTAAAAACACCGTCATTATTACCATCAAATAGAGTAGGCACCTCTATTATATTTTTATCCAAATCATTCCAATAAACCATGTAATCTGAGCGATTGATGTTAAAGATTCGCAACTCCCCAGTATCTGCTTTATACATTTCTAAATCGCTAAACACTACATGTACCACTCCATTGTTATCAATAACTATTGAACCATCTCCTGTTACATCTAAAACGGTATCCATTACCCCATCTCCATTCTTATCTGTTAATCCTCCTTTGTATTTTTTTATCGGAAATTCTCTAATAATGGTTTTAGTCCAAGTAGTACCGTTGTTTGTAGATTTTAATAAAACAACATCTTCGGTTACACCAATAATTAAAATAGCCACGGTGTTGCCCATTGCATCTATCGAATATGCGTTTGGTCCTACATCACCAGTATGCTTACTTGTATCATATCCGGCTGCAGCAGCAAAGCTTGCAGTCATTGGTTCAAAACTTTGTCCGCCGTTTGTAGAACGGGTGTAAAAAATAGGGGCTATAAAACCCGTGCTCGAATCAAGGCTTGTGCTTGCCATTATCACGTGTATGTTTTGTGCCGATGCTGCAGCATGGGGCCCACGTAGATATGTTAAGTTAGTAAAGGTTCTCCCAGTGTCGAAGGCTGTTCCCGGACCGGTATTGCTGCTAATAATATTCGGTTCTGCAATTACGTGTTCGGCATTGGTAGTAACTGCTAATGTACTCCAACCAACAATTTTATTTTCTACTCGTGCTACAGGATTTGTTCTCCATTGTGTTCCATCGAAATGATTGACAAAAGTTCCTCGGTCGCTGTAATTGGTATCTTGCATTGAGCCATTCCAAATGCAGGTTACTTTGCCACTAGTATAATTATGAACTCTACGTGGCATAGAAGCATTGCTTTGGTAATCGTAAAGAGTGCTGCCTATAACTGTACTCGCCGAATTACTCTTATTGTTATTTGTTTGAATTGTATTTGCTGTTAAATAATCTGTATACTTAAATAGGGGAGAACTTATGTAGGGGTTATGAAATTTAATTCTTTGTTGTGCTGTGGTGCTAATGCTTGCACATAGTAGTAGTAGAAAGCAGAAGTAGTTTTTCATATGGTAGGTTATACAGCAATTTACAAAAAAATCAACACAAAAAAAGCCCCCCGAAATCGGAGGGCTTTTTTATATTTTGAAATCGCTATTTTCTGAGCGAAATTATTTTACCATAATTTTCTCAGTAGCTGATTTACCGTTGCTAGTTAATACCATTGTGTATAAACCTGCATTTAAGTCAGCAACATTTACAGATACTTTATTAGCACCAGCGTTTAAGTCTGCGCTAATTGAACGAACTGTTTGTCCTAAGATGTTTACTAATTTCAATTCTGCTTTAGCAGCATTGTTCATAGTAATGTTGAAGTTAGCAACATCAGAAGTTGGGTTAGGGTATGCTACGATAGCAGCATCTAATTTCTTAGTGTTACTTAAACCTAAAACTAAAGTTCTAGCATCAAAATTGTTGTAGATGATGTCTGAAGGACCAGCTGGGTGTTGACCTTGAACAGAGTTACCTGGTTCAAAATCTTGTTGCCAGATCATGTGAATCATTCCATCAGCACCTACTTCAGTAGCTGTAGATACGAATACGTTTTCTACGTTTTGAGTTTGAGATACGTCTTGAATCTCGTACCAGTCAATACCTTTGTTAGGTGTACCAGTTACGAAAATGCTACGGAAGTCAACACCAACGTCGTTAGTATCGTTTTCAGCAACTGCTGCGTATGTCATGAAAATTCTATCAGCCCAAGCAGTACCTGCAGAACCTACAGATAACATTGGGTTTAATGAGTAACCAGAGTTTCCGTAACGGATAGTTGAACCACCAGTGAAGTCAGTTCCAGCATCAAAAGTTCCGCTGTTGTCTTTGTCTAATAATACAGGAACTTCGATGATGTTTTTATCAGCATCATTCCAGTAGTTGATATAATCAGAAGTAGCAGTTAAGAATACACTTAATCCAGCACCATCAGCGTCTAATACTAATAAATCACACCATGCAACGTGTACTGCATTTTGATTGTCAATTACCACAGATACGTTACCTGTTGAACCTAATAATGTATCAGCAACTTGATCATTGTTAACATCAGTAATACCACCAACATATTTCTTAATAGGGAACTCACGGATGATTGTTCTTGTCCATGTAGTACCATTATCAGTAGATTTTAATAATACGATGTCTTCAGTAGTACCAGCAATTGCAATAGCAACTACGTTACCACGAGCAGCAATACTATAAGCATCAGCACCAACATCACCAGCATGGTTTAAAGTATCGTAACCAGCAGCTACAGCGAATGTAGATCTTACTGTGTCAAAAGATACACCACCGTTTGTTGATTTACCGTAGAATACTGGAGCAAGGAAACCTTGATCAGCACCACTTGTAGAAATTACTGCGTGAATGTTGTTGCCAGAAGCAGCAGCTCTTGGCCAAGTTAATCCTCTCATTTCACCAGCATCACGAGTTGTAGCCCATGCAGTTCCTGAACCTGTATTAGTAGTAACAGCATTTACGTGAGAAAGGTTTACTTCTCCGCCTGTAACTGCTACTAAGTTTGGCCAACCAGTACGCTTACTTTCTGATCTAGCTGGTGTAGTTCCCCATGCAGTTCCACTGTATGAATTTGTGAAACCACCGCGATCTGGCCATGTAGTACCTGGGTCAGTTGAACCAGTCCAAGCTACAGTAACCTTACCATCAGCATAAGCTAATACTCTTCTTCCAACACCTGCATTCGATTGTAAATCGTATGTAGTACTTCCAACGATCGCTAAAGCTGCATTTCTATTTGCAGTAGCAGATACGTTTCTTACAGCAGGAGCAGTAGCTAAAGGCATTGCAGCAACTTCCGCGCCTGGTGCAACTTTAACTAATTTTTCAGCCTTGCTGTTACGGACTTCCAGTCGAGAAGCCGACTGTCCATTCACGAAGAATGGTACCGCGCACAATAGTGCCATCATTTTTAATGTAGATACTTTTTTCATAATTGAACTATTAATAGTTTGTTAAAAATTTGTTTAAATCAAACTTAACAATAAAAAACTATACATAAAAGCATTTTTTTTAAAAAAAATCCACTTTTTGTGTGTTTTTATGCTTTGTTTGATGATTATTTGAATTCTGTTGTTGCTAATTTTCTATAAATGAGTACTTTCTGCTCTCCTCCTTTCTTTTTTTATTGGTTTTTTAAGCTACTAATTCTTAAAATAATAGGATTTTAAAGTCTTTTTGAAGCACTATGGTCTCCTTTTTTAGCACTTCCATG
>JAGVEE010000214.1 GCA_020058405.1 Sphingobacteriales bacterium | reverse complement strand
ACTTCTGAATTATTTCTAACAATTACTCTAAACCCAGAGGCTAACATCCATAAATCAAATGGTTCAATTCCAGAAGCAGTGTAATTAAGCAATACACCATCAATTGTAATTGTAGGACTTAAATCAACAGTTGACATATCGATTATCATTGAATGGTTTCCAACTCCTAATATTGGAGAATTACTAGCCCATCCTCTATCTACATCTCCGTTAGTTGCATTGATGCGTTGCCAAGAATTTACAGCATAAACTTTATACCTAAAATCCAACTGTTTTCCAGCGGTTATAATACTTATAATCATAGGTTCTTGATGAACATAAGCCTCTCTGATAGTGAAGTCTAATTGTATTTTAGTTGGAAAACCTACTGCTAAATCTCCTGAATCCCAATACGAGCCTCCACTACCTAAATAAACTCCATTAGGTGTATTTTTTAGTAAGTCTGTAGAGTTATAACCGCCTAATCCATTGATACGAGCATCTCCACCAACTGCACCGCTTGATAGTGATAGTTTATGTTTTAAGTCATAAGGGAATTTTTCAGTTAATGCATATTTAAAAATTTTCCCTGCTGGTAAAACAACTCCGTCTTTATCTATTAATCCAAATGGGTCACGGTAAACATAAGAGGCTGTAGGGTGTGAATGGTCATAGGCTGACCAAGCTCCAATACCATCTAAATCATACCTTTCGGCACAAGCTACTGCTTCCCCAACGCTCTTAGCTTGATTATTTTGATTGTGTGCCATTCCTGTAACCACACCAAACGGTCTGTTAAATATATTCCCTTGTGGTACTATACTCTCCTCTGTGGATGTGTGGTTACCTCCTGTAGTCTCGCCTACTTCGTTTACAATTGGATACCCTACCACACCTTGTTGTGCATAATTTGCAGGAAAACCACATTCTGTCATTATAAGTGGTTTTTGTAAAACATTTTGAGCATTTAAATAAGCCAATTGGGTCTGAAAATTAGTTCCTGCCCATTCCCCTGTATCCGCCCATCTAAATGAATTATGAGCAAGTACATCTGTCAAATCATAAACACTAATAGCATCGGCTGGAGCATTCGGAAATCTTCTAAATGAGTTGTCGTGTGTAGTGGTGTTAACTATACATTTAAAGTTTGGAGCTATTGTTTTGCCTATTTTTTTCAAAATATTTAAAAAAGTTAAAACCCTACTACCTAAAGATGCATCCGCAAAAACACCATATCCATCAGGCTCGTTAATTAAATTATAACACGTTATGTTGCTATAATTTTTAATTCCATTTAAAAGCCAAGTATGAAATGAACTGTAATGCGCTATATCGTTTTCAAGGAAATTCCAATTATCCGCTGGTGTCAGTGCTGGCAATAATTGATACATTGTAATTATCACGTCTAAATCTTTTGCCTTAGCCAATTCAATAAACTGTTGCAATTGAGCTAATCTTACAGGATTATGGTTGCCTAATCCATCTGTCCAACCTAATGTGCCTGTTTGTCGGAATTGATGGTCGTAATAGGTAAATATTCTAACAGCATTTACTCCTAACTCTGACTTAATTTGGTCAAGGTCGTTAGCCACATCTGTCCAAGTAAAATTACCTAAATCTAATTCTTTCCACCAATCCATATTTGGAGATAGGCGTGGCCAGTACATAACGAATTTTAATTTTTCAGCGTAACTATGCAGTTTAGGGAAGCCAGCCGTATTAATTGACTTAGCCGTACCGTCTGCCATTAAAATCTCATCGGATAAACCGTTTAATTTTATAAATTTGTCTCCTTTGTATTCTTTTCCCATTTTTACCAAGTATTAGATAGTATGTTTACCCATTCATAAGTTGTTGCCCCAGTTTGCATTACCATTTCTACATTAGAAGAGTTTGCAGTTTTAACATACCTAAAACTCCCCTCATTACCATCACTCGGTGTATCTGTGTTATTACCTACTGTAACTGTTTTGGCTGTTAAATTTCTAACTAACAAATCACCTGTATCAGAAATCGAAGCTACAACTGTATCAGGGTTATAATCTCCCCTTCCATTATCTGTGACGAAATCAAAACCAGAACTTGTTCCAGACGATGCGATTGTTGTTTTATTTTGTGATGTTGATTTTCTTGCTACATAATGGCTAGTTTCAGCAAACCCAAGTGACATAGGTGTTCCTCCAATAATAAATTTTTTTAAACCCGAAATACCTTCGGTTACGTTGGTAAAATCAACACTAAATAAGTTGTTAAGCTGCGTTCCAAAATAAGTTCTGGCATTCTGTAAATTAGTATTTAAATATAATGCGTTTGTAAGTGTGTTTTTTTGGTCAATTTGTACCTTAAACACATTCTCATTATCATACCATTTGATACCATCTGTATCATGTATAAAATACACTGGTATCATTTCTCCTGCACCAGTAACTATTAAATCAGTAACTCCGTTTAATGTAGCAACTTGTGTACCTGAAAAATAAAGATTTAATAAGCCTGATTCTCCACTACTTGTGCCAGTTAAAGTAAAATCAAGATTACCTGTTAGGTCTATCTCAAGATTAGGTCTAGCATCATCATAAGAACGTGATATAGTTGAAGCGTAGGTAACGTTTAAGAATGATAAATCTGGACTTGAAATAGCGACTCTGGAGTCTACAGAAGCATTAAAATCACTTATGGTACTAGATAATTGCGTACCTGTATGGTTAGCTCTATCTAACAAAATAGCATCACTTGAATTAGCTGTTGCACCTGTAGCAATTCCTGCTAATTTAGATTTTTCAGCGGTTGTATAATCATTAATTGAAACCCCAGCATTTGTGCCATTTGCTAAAACTATCGTGGCATCAGTACCCGTATCAGAGTTTATAGTAACGGTTGTTGAAGATTGGGTTGTAGTTAGGTTTGTTGGGCTAGAACCCCCTGAAATTCCAGTTAAACCACTACCATCTCCATGGATAACACCTTTTAGGTATGTATCTGTTATAGAATTGTTACCAATGGTGACAGTATTAGAACCATTACCATTTGCATCATAACCTACTACTATTTGATTAGTTTGATTGTTACCTAGTGGCTTTGTTTGAGCCCCTAAAAATACACTATATGAAGCATTTGTTAAATCAACACCTGTTGATGTTCTTTTACCTGCAATACTCCCAAAAGCACTATTATAATTTCCTAATGTATTGTAGTATAAAGCTTCTATTCCAACACCTGTATTATATTCAGCAGTAGTATTACCCCTAAGAGCATTCAGCCCAAACGCACTATTATTCTGTCCTGTTGTATTACTTTGAAGGGCACCATAGCCACTAGCTGTATTTTGAATCCCAGATGTGTTATCTTGCAACGTAGATAATCCAATCCCTGTATTAAAATTTCCTGTTGTATTATTATATAAAGAAAAAGCACCTATAGCAGTATTAGAATCTCCTGTTGTATTACTATTTAAAGCGTAGTAACCATTAGCGACACTATTACTTCCTATTGTGTTATTTGTTAAAGCAAATGAACCAAAAGAGGTATTACTTGCTATGTTTGCTTTACCGTTATTCCATACAGTTTTATCTGTGTTATTAAATTCTAAATGTGGAGGTAAAGCTCCTGCATTAGCTAAAACAAAAGCCGTTGTAGCAATTTGAGTAGTGTTTGTTCCTACTGTTGCTGTTGGAGCGGTGGGTGTTCCTATAAAAGTTGGAGAATTAATATTTGCTTTTGTTGATATGTCAGTTGTTAATAATACATAAGAAGACGTATCCCAATAATAGGATTTATCATCATCTTTAGTAATATAGATTTTATTTGCGACACCTGTAACTGGTAAGTTTATTGCAGATGCAACAGTAATAATTTCTTGTAAAGTAGCTTTACTCATTTTATTTATACTTCCATCATTCTCTTGAGTGGCTATATAAGGAGAATTAGAACTAAGTGTGTTATTAGTAACTTTT
>JAGVEE010000363.1 GCA_020058405.1 Sphingobacteriales bacterium | reverse complement strand
AGTTAGCCAGATAATGTTTAAGCTTTATGGTTCCTCAGGAAGATGGGTAACCAATATTGTTGCTGTAATTGTGAGTATTGGGATTTTGTCAGCACAAGCTTTAGCCATAGGCTATGTATTCCATTATTTTCTTGGCATAGAACCCATCTACGGAATACTAATTAGTTATGGAATTCTTACAGTATATACTGCTTTAGGTGGTATAAGAGCGGTCATAATTACTGAAACATTCCAATTCGGCATCTTCTTTTTTATAATTCCAGCTTGTTATGTAATAACCCTTACAGATATTGGTGGTCTTTCAACTTTAGTGGCTAAATTACCAATATCAGGTTGGGGATTTGAATTTACTACTGAAAATATGGTGCTTCTCGCCAGTTTCATCTTTATCACTATACTTCCGGAAAGCTACCCTCATTTTATCCAAAGATGTCTAATGGCTAAAAGTTCCGAACAACTAAAAACAGTTCTCAAAACTATTAGCTTAATTTCCTTGCCATTTGCTTTATCAATATTATTAATTGCATATATAGTAAAAGTTCATTTTCCTGAAGTATCTGCTAATGAGGTATTATTATTTTATATCAGCAATTATTTGCCAGTAGGCCTTAAGGGCTTAATGATTGCTGGCATTATAGCTGCAATTATGGGTTATGCAGAGGCATGGCTTAATGCTTCGAGCGTTATTTTGGTAAATGACATTGTAAAAGTTTTATGTCCTACCATGAACAATGCAAAACAATTGTTAGCATTGCGTGTATCTGTTGTTTTTCTTTCAATAAGTTCTGTAATCATTGCTTCTTTTAGCAATAATCTTACACAAGTGATATTGTTGGTAGATAATTTTTGGACACCTTTAATATTAATTCCTCTTGCATCAGGGTTTCTAGGCTTTAGGACTTCAAGCAAGTCATTTACAATCAGTATTGTAGTAGCGTTAATTTTTATTTTGGCAAGCAGAATCGTGATGGGAGAATTTACAATAGTAAGCCTTAGCTTAGGAATTTTTGGTAGTGCTTTAGGCTTATTTGGTATGCATTATTGGCAAATAATCAAAACACTATCCTCAAAAGAAAAGGCCGTATCACTGTATACTTGGTTAAACAAGGAAGCCTTAAAAATAAGCAATATCATCTCCATATTAATGAGTCGTATTTATGCGTTTTTAAAGCAAATAAAATTTTTAACATCACCAAAAGAAGCCCCTTACCTAAGGTTTGCATCATTTACATTGGTTTATTATTTCTCTTATACTTTTAGTTTAACCTCTGATCCAACCCATAGAATATTTTCATACCTGTTAGTTATTGGATACCTTATGTGTTTTATTTTACTTTTTCGAGATGCTATATTTAATAATCGCTTTCAGAAAAAATATTTGTCCTTATATTGGTATTGCACGTTAACATTTTGCTTGCCATCAGTTGCAAGTTATATGTTGTTTGCAAGTAAAGGGGATGACTTTTGGGTAATAAACAGCCTGCTGTCAGCATTCTCATTGTATTTCTTTGTAGATGCCATCACTTTTATAATACTGCTTTCAATTGGTATAGTTTGCGGTTATGGGCTATTTTTATTGAATGATCCAGTACATCAAATATTAGATACCCATAATGCCTTAGAGAATATAGTGTATATCTATTTCTCCTTTTTATTTGCCTACCTGACATTATTTAGAGGCAGGGAAAAAGAACATGAAGAAAAGATAGGACAGATGCATATATTGAGTGGAGCAATAGCTCACGAAGTCAAGACCCCGATATCTTCTATTATTATGTGTACCGAAGTTATAACTGATATATTAGGTAGAACTGTTAAAACAGCTAGAAACAGCGATGCTAATAAATATATAATTACTCTCGATAAGAATGAGTATGATTTTTTGATGCAGGCTCATAAATCCGTTCAAAAAGCTGGTGCGCAAGGCATAAATACGGTGAATAGTATACTTACATCTTTGAAAAACTCTGTCGTTGGAGATGAGAAGAAGTTGCACCTGATAGAAGAATGCATAAAACAGGCTATAGATGATTATTCATTATTTAATAGTTCTGCAAAAGACATAGAAATAGATATTAAATATAATTTCAAAGTTATGTGCTCACTACATTACTTAACCCACGTGCTGCTAAATTTATTGAAGAATGCACATAAACACGGTGGGGAAGATGTCAAAATCAGGATATGGACAAAAGGCTCAACCCTTTATTTTAAAGACTATGGAAGCGGAATTCCCAAAGAGAATTTACCATATATATTTGATAGGTTTTATACCAAGAATAAAACTGGCACAGGTATAGGGTTAGCATTTTGCAAAATGGTAATGGAAGATTTAGGCGGCTATATTGAATGTGAATCAAAGTATAGCAAGTATACTAAATTTATATTAGTATTTCCTGAATCAACGATTAAGTAAAAAACTTAATAAAAAAAAGGTTGTTAATTAATGACATTATGATAAATGTTTGCATAGGTTCAACTTTATATTGGGATATTATGACTCGTAAATTAACATTAACAGCAGCACTCGTGTTTGGCTTTCTAGCATTAGGTCTAATGACTGCTGGCGTAGGTTCAGGCAGCGCTTTAGT
>JAGVEE010000023.1 GCA_020058405.1 Sphingobacteriales bacterium | reverse complement strand
TGGGGGATTTGCAGCATTGTAATAACTGCTGCCCATGTGGCCTTTATCTCTTAAGCCTAATGGGTAACGTTTGTTAAACATCAAACTTTCTTTTATCGGAAAAATAAGAGCTGCTTTATCTTGGTCTTCTTTTTTGAAAGCTCTCAACAACGAATAATCATCTAACACATAAAAACCTCTTCCAAAAGTAGCCAATACCAAATCATTTTCGCGGCGTTGTATTTCGATATCACGCACCGCAACAGTTGGCAATCCTGCTTTTAATTGTATCCAATTAGTACCGCCGTTATTGCTAAAAAACAATCCGAATTCGGTACCTACAAATAATAAATTTGAGTTTACATGATCTTCTGCAATACTGTATACACTGCCTTTTGCAGGCAAATTGCTTTGTATAGCTTTCCATGTTTTTCCTCCATCGGTAGTTTTTAAAACATAAGGTTTAAAGTCGCCATAGCGGTGGTGGTTAAAACAAACATAGGCAGTATTTTTATCGTGCAGCGATGCTATTATTTGGTGTACATAACTCATGGCAGGCACACCTGGTAAATTATCAAATTTGGTCCAGCTTTTACCACCGTTGTTACTCAAGTGTATCAAGCCATCATCTGTACCAACCCACAAAATATTTTCATCGAGTTTAGATTCTGCTATAGTGGTAGTTTGTCCGAAAATATCGGTACTACCATTTTTCGCGATGGCATCTACCGACCAAACTTTGCCCATTACTTCTATTTTATTTCGATCCACTTGTCGGCTTAAATCAGGGCTAATCGCCGTCCAGCTATTTCCTTTATCGTCTGTTCTGAAAACTTTATTGGCACCAAAATACAAACGCGAATTGTTGTGGTGACTAATAAACAAAGGAGCATCCCAATTCCAACGGTAAGCTTCTTCGCCTTCTTTTTCTATGGGTTTAATTGGTAAATACTCACCATTTTTTCTATCGAAACGTACCAAGCCACCGTATTGGCTTTGTGCATAAATAATGTTCGGATTGCTTTGGTCTACTTGCGTTTCGAAGCCATCGCCTTGCGAAGTTACGTACCAATCTGCATTTACAATTCCGTTGGCAGAGGTAGTGCGACTAGGGCCGCCGAGACTTAAATTATCTTGTGTACCACCGTGTATTCCGTAGAAAGGATAATCGTTGTCGGTACTCACTTTATAAAATTGAGTAATGGGTAAATTTTCTTTGAAATGCCAAGAGCCTGCATGGTCGTAAGTTTCGTACACTCCACCATCGCAACCCACTAATAAGTGGTTGGTGTTTTTAGGGTCGATCCAAATGCAATGGTTATCTATGTGTTTATTTATTTCACCTAAATTAGAAACCGACTTACCACCATCAACACTTACTTTAAAATAAGTATCGGTAATAAAAATTTTATTAGGGTTTACAGGGTCGCAAATAATTTCTTGGTAATAATTTCCGGAGGTATAAAAACCATTTCGTTTTTCCCAGCTAGCGCCTTGGTTAGTGGTTCTATAAATTCCGCCTTTATCATCTTTTGCTTCTACTACAGTGTATAAGATGTCTGGATTTACAGGACTTATAGCCAATCCCATTCTACCAATATCACCACTCGGTAAACCGCCTTCTACTTTTTTCCAAGTAGCACCAGCATCTGTTGATTTATAAATTGCAGATTCCGGTCCGCCGCCAATATAGGTAAACACTTTGCGCATGCGTTGGTGGAAAGCAGCATACAATACATTAGGGTTACGCGGATCCATTACTAAATCGTTTGAACCAGTATAAGCGCTCACTGCTTTTACACATGTCCAAGTTGTACCACCGTCGGTAGATTTATAGATGCCACGCTCTCCGCCTTCGCTCCATACAGGACCGTAGGCAGCTACGTAAATTATATTAGGATCTGTAGGGTGAATTACAATTTCTGCAATATGTTCAGAAGATTTTAAACCCATGTTTTTCCATGATTTACCACCGTCTTCACTTTTATAAACACCATCGCCATAAGCAACAGAGCGTTGGTTATTATTTTCGCCACTGCCTACCCAAACAATGTTAGGGTTAGAAGGAGCGAGGCTCACGCAACCAATGGAGTACGAACCTTGCCCATCGAAAATAGGCGAGTAAGTTATACCAGCATTAGTTGTTTTCCATACGCCACCAGAAGAACTGGCCACGTAGTATTCGCTTTGGTTGTTGGGGTTTACTGCGAAGTCGGAAATACGACCCGAAGTTACAGCCGGCCCAACAGAGCGGAATCGCATGCTGGAGAATGTTTCGGATGTAAAATTATTGTTATCGCTTGGAGCAGGAGATTTTTTCTGTGCGAAAGCAAATGAGATTAGAAAATATGAAATTAGAAAAAAGGTGTAAACGGACTTTTTCATGGTGTTAGGGTTAATTTTTTTCAATATAGAGGTTTTTTTTTAGGTCACAAAGGAACACAAAGTACACACAGGGGTACACAGTTAAACTTTGTGCTACTTTGTGAGCTAAAAAAGAAATTCCGAAAGTCCGACAGACCGAAAATTCGTTAGCCTATTTTTCAAACATTATCACCTCCACTCAAATCGCTAAGTCTAGTTTATTCGGGATCCGGGGCCAGCACAATATTGGAAAATATATTTAGGAATAGAGTCAAATTAGGACCGCCCCTCAACTACGCTTCGCTTGTTAGGAATTAGTCGTTATCTGAATTAAATTAGGACCGCCCCTCAACTACGCTTCGCTTCGTTCGGAATTAGTCGTTATCTGAATTAAATTATGACCGCCCCTCAACTACGCTTCGCTTCGTTCGGGGACACTTTCAATGGGGATAACAAAAGAAGGTATATTATCAGGCTAGGATAAGAGTCTTGAGAATTGAAATTGATAATATGGCACCCATGAGCATATTAGCACACGAGCATACGAGCAAACGAACAGTGTGCGACTTTGTGTTCCTTTGTGAGCTATATTTTTTTTATATTGTACACTATTAGGTACTTGCTTTATAAATTAAAACATAATCAATAAAATAGAAGATGAATCTGCTTTCAACTATTAACTTAATACTCTTACAATACCATGGAAAAAGCTACTACGCCATGCCACATGATAGCACGAATGGCTTTACTTATTTTGAGCAATGGGTTATTTCTGGAATAATTTTAATATTAGGAGCTTATGTTGCTTTTCTGGTACGCAGGAATCTGAAGAATAGGAGATGAGGACTAGAATAAATTTTAAAACACCCTTCATTCAAAAATTAAATTTACTTTAGATTATTAAACGACCATCATCCTTCATGCGTAAAATTTCATTATTACTAATCGTACTTTTAATTGCCGGTGTTTGCAATGCACAAAAAGGACTTCCTACTTTAGCATCAATAAATAAAAGGTATTTCAATATTATGCCTAACGATAAAAATTCATTGAATGTAAAAGTTAAGATAATTGATTTTGATACCGTTTTAACGCAAGTTTCGGAACAGGCATTAAGCATAGGCGATACAATTTTTGCGAGGCAGTTAGTAGGATTACATGCCATTGTTAGCTATAATAGAGAACTTGATAGCATTTGGATTGAACTTACTCCATTGGAAGTAGAAGAGAGCTCGCCTTATTATGAGGGAGTAGTTCAATTGAAGTCGGGATATATAACAACTGTTAAAGGTTGTTTTATGCAGTTATCGGCTAGCATTTTAAATCAGTTGATTTTTAAATATCAATCGACACCGAGTATTGAAAAGGACTTAGATACAGTTTTTGTAAATGTTGAAAGAGGAGAATACACAGATTATTATAAGTTTTCTAATAATTATAAGGATATCAATATAACATCGAAAATGAAAGGTCAGGAATACAAATCAACTATGACTGCTCTTGAGATGTACAATACTTTGCTCATAAATTCTATTGAGTTAAAAGCTCCAACTTTAACATCTCAATTGAATTTTAAATATTCGAATAACAATCAAATCATCCAACTACAAGAAATAAATTCGAAGGTAAAAATGCCAGGAGTAAATGTAAATGTTACGTTTACTTTATGGGATTGGGAAATAAAATAAAAAAAACACAAAATAAAGCTCACAGAGTTTCACCGAAAAACTTTGTGCGACTCTGTGTGTACTTTGTGTGACTTTGTGACCTAAACTTTTTTTTATTCCAAAAAATAATTAATATTATCTCATGGAAACACCCCTAAAAGAAAACATCGTCCTATCCGATTACGAAGTATTTAAAGCCATTTTAACAAAACCACGCCTAGGTTTTAGGTATATACTTGAAAAAAATTATGCTAATTATTTCTACACGATTTTGTGTTTAGCAGGTATGTCGAGTGCTTTAAATAGCTACGTTACAGAAGAGAAAATTTATTCCTCCTCGCTTTATTATGTGCTGCCAATAAACCTTTTATTAAGTGGATTATTAGGTTGGATATTTTTATACATCTATGCTGCATTAATGAGTTGGACAGGTTCTTGGTTAGGAGGGAAGGGCAATACCGATACCATATATAAAACCATCGCCTATGCTTCCATTACTTCTGTACTTTCCATCGCCTTGAATTTAATTTTATTGTTCTACTTAAAATTTACTACTACGTATGATGGGGAAACTATTTATTTCGCAAACGATTTCGGTATTTATATTTATTACGCATTAATTGGCATAGTGGGTCTGGCGAGTATTTACAGTTTTGTATTATTAATCATAGGCATTTCCGAGGTTCAAAAATTACCTATTGGCGAATCCATTTTGAATATATTTCTACCCGCATTACTTTTTATGATTCCGATAATTATAATCATTTTACTAACTAGTTTATAATTTATTCCAGATACTTATTGTGTAGGGTTTTCCCCAAATAAATTATTTTTATATATGTAAATATTGGTTTTTATTATTCTCTTTGCGTTTTTAGCGAATGTTTAGCGCCCTTTGCGTGAACGGAATTAAAAATAAAACAGAAATAATTATAATCCTCCCCAATAATGTTAGAAACAAAAAGACTTATAATCCACCCATTAACCTACACCCAATTAGTGAAATACACAAAATGCGACAATTCTTTAGAAGAAGAACTAAACTTAAATAAAACATGCAGAACAATTTTGCCTGAATTAAAGGAAGCCTTAGAACAAACTATTTTACCAAACGTTGCAGACACAACAAAAAACTATTTGTATTCTACCCTGTGGACAGCCATTTCTAAAGCCGAAAATAAAATGATAGGCGACCTATGTATCGTTGGTGAGCCAAATGAATATGGTGAAATAGAAATTGGTTATGGAACTTATGAAGAATTTCAAGGCATGGGTTATATGACAGAAATAGTTGGAGGAATAATAGAATGGGCAAAAAAACAAGCAATTGTAAAATCAATTACCGCATCAACAGACAAAACCAATACCGCATCATTTAAAGTTCTTCAGAATAATAATTTTAGTAAAGTAGGGGAGAACGAAACAAATTTCTTTTGGAAGTTAATATTTGCTAACCATTAATAAAGGTTTCACGCAAAGATGCAAAGGAGCTAAGAACACAAAGTATAAGAATCTTTGCTACTTAGCTCCTTTGCATCTTTGCGTGAAACAATTTAAATAATATTATGAAAACCAAACTCATTTTCCTCCTCGCGCTCATCGCTTCCTTCATGCTCGGTGTAGCCTTTAGCAACATCAACCTAAAACCAAACACTCCGGAACCAATGAAACGAGTTACGGGTATTGGCGGCATTTTCTTTAAATGTAAAGAGCCTAAAAAAGTTCGTGACTGGTACCAAAAACACTTGGGTTTAAACACCAACCAATACGGTGCCGTGTTCGAATTTTACCAAGGGGCTGATAGTACTAAGAAAGGTTTTAGTCAATGGAGCCCTTTCAACGAAAAAACGAAATACTTCGAGCCATCAATAAAGGAGTTTATGATTAATTATCGTGTGGCGGATATAACGAATCTTGTGAAAGTATTAAAAGCTGAAGGTGTAAGCGTACTGGATACTATTGAGAGCTACGAATACGGAAAGTTTGTACATATTATGGACAACGAAGGAAATAAAATTGAACTGTGGGAACCGAATGATGTGGAGTTTGAAAAGTTGGGGAGGCAGTTAGGAGCTACTTCGGTCAAGTAATTTTTTGGGGTCACTAAGTTCACCAAGTACACACAAAGTTTCACAAAGAAAATCTCTGTGCTACTTTGTGTGTACTTAGAGCCCTTTGTGACCTAATAATATTCATATTTTATATTTTTAAAATAAACTTAAAATTGCTACTTTCTATAAAAATAATGCATCCTAACAACTAAAATATTCATCTAGGTTTCAATCTCTTTTTCCTTCATCTTTATCAGTATAAAAACAGATAAAAATGAACCTCAAAAACAAAACAATTTTAATAACCGGCGGGAGCAGTGGCATTGGTTTAGAATTCGTAAAACAATTAAACCAATTGGGTGCAACACTCATCATTACTGGTAGAAACGAAGAGAAGCTGAACGAAGTAAAAGCTTTGTTCCCAAATGTACACACCATAGTTAGCGATATAGGCAATACGCAAGATATTGTGCAATTACATCACACTTTGTTAGCCAAGCATCCCCAGCTCGACATGGTAATTAACAATGCAGGAATTATGCATAAAATTAGTTTACAACAAGAGGATTTATCGCTCGATGAACTTACTTCAGAAATTGAAGTAAACTTAAATGGAATCATCAAATTAAACCACTTGTTAATTCCGCATTTAAAAACGAAAAATGAAGCAGCCATTGTAAACATAAGTTCGGGCTTGGCCTTTGTACCCTTCCTAGCATCGCCCATTTACAGTGTGGCTAAAGCTGGCTTACATGCCTATACAAAACTCTTACGATTGGAACTTAAAAACACCTCTATAAAAGTATTTGAGGTAGCACCACCCAGCACCAATACCTCGCTCATCAGCACATTTAACAATCCCAATAAACCTACCAAAACCATGAGCCCCGAGCAATTGGTTTCCATTGCACTTACTAGCATCACCAAAAATAAGTTCGAAATAATTCCTGGGCTCGCAGCTTT
>JAGVEE010000386.1 GCA_020058405.1 Sphingobacteriales bacterium | reverse complement strand
CATACCGATTTTGAGAAAGGCTTTATACGTGCTGAAGTTATAAAGTACAATGATTTTATTACATTGGGTTCAGAGGCTGCGTGTAAAGAAGTTGGCAAATTGGGTGTAGAAGGAAAACAATATGTAGTAGAGGATGGTGATATTATGCACTTCCGTTTCAACGTATAAACAAGAAATTTTTAAATAAATCTTATTACTTCAGGGTCGTTTACTTTCGATTTAATAATGGGATCTATTGCAAGTGCTTCGGCGTTCGAAAAATCATGTGGATACAGTATTTTTCGAATGTCTTGAGTACTAGACTTTGAATCTAACCAAGTATCAATTTCCTCATCATTTAAAATTAAAGGCGATCTGTGGTGTTGTATAGTTTGCAATAAGTTTGATGCAGCTGTAGTTAAAATTGCATAGGTTTTTAATATTTCACCGGTACTTTTATCTGTCCATTCTTCCCAAATACCAGCTAAAATACTAGCCTCTTTATCTTTCCTTCTTATTAGAAAAGGTTTACTTAATTTTTCTTTTTCGGGTCCTTCAATAAAATAATCAACAGGTATAATGCATCTCCTATTTTGTATAGCATTTCTAAAAGATGGCATTGCAAAAATGCCCATTTCTTCATCGTAATTTACATTGTTTTCTGGGTTCAACTTCCCTTCTACTCTAGCATTAAATAAATACATTTTTTTTTGTGCCCAATTCGGCGTTAAACCAAAAACCATTTGTTGGTAATGTTGCGGTTCTTTATCAGTAATAACATAGGCTTGCATGCCAATCCATATATTCACATTCGGAATAAAGGGTTGTTGGTCTTTTATTATCCGTTGCTCTAAAGTGTTAGATGCAATTTTAGAAGTTCTACGGTTTTTAAATTTAAGTTCAGTTTGTGCTTTTACAGAACACATGTTAAATAGAATTTAAATGTTCTAAGGAAAGAGGTTTGCTTATAAAAGAACGAACTGTGGTAAATTCTTTAGAACGTCTTATATCATTAGGGTCTACAGAACTAGTTAACATTATTACTTGAATTTTATCGATAAATTTTTGAGGAAAATTTTCAAATTCCACTAAAAAACCAAAGCCATTCATAATAGGCATATTTATATCCAATAGTATAACTTGTGGTAGTATATGTTCATCATCACTATTAATATTCTTTGTCAAATATTCAAGCGCATCTGTTGCAGAGTTTTGTACAACAATGTGTTCGGCAATGTTATTTTTTGATAAGATGTGAGTATTTACCATATTGTCAATCTCACTATCATCAATCAACATTATGCATTTGTATTTATGTACGCTCATAACATTGTATTTTTAACCAATAAGGAAATTGGTGGTTCAACATTAAATTTTATTGGTAAATAAATTGTAAAAATAGAGCCTTTTTTCTCTTCACTTTCTAAAATAATTCTTCCGCCTATTTTTTCGATTGCATTTTTTACGATGTACAAACCTAAGCCCGTGCCAGTTGATTTAGAATTGCCTCTAAAAAACATATCAAATACATTTCTTTGTAAACTTTCTGGTATACCTTCTCCATTGTCTTCTATTTCAACAATTAATTGATCTGCCAAACAGGTTGTTTTAATTTTAATGATCGAGGTAATTTTATCTTTATCGCGGTACTTTATTGCATTAATAATTAAGTTCTGAAAAATATTATTGATCAATGATTTATCTAGTTGCAATAATGGACAATCATCAAAATCCAAGGTCCATGTAATATTTTGGTGCTCTGGTAAATTTTCGAAACTATTTATAATATTAGTAATAGTTTCTTTTAAATTGATGTCGACAATAGTTAAAGAGCCTTGGGTAATTTTTGTGATATTTAAAAGATCCATTAAGATGGTATCTAAATGCAATACACTACGTTCTATTAAATTAAAGTACTGCAAAGAATTTACATCTTTAATTTCAGACTTAGCAACGTTTAGTAAGCCTTGCAACGATGATAATGGTCCTTTTAAATCATGAGATGATCTGTAAATAAAAGTATCTAACTCTTTAATTTTCTCCTCTAGCCTCAATTCAAAAGCTTTACGCTCGCTAATGTCTCTACTAATAGAAATTACACCTTCAATTTCATCTGATCCCTCCTTAAGGGTTAACTTGTTCGTTGATTCTATCCAAACGTATTTACCATCTTTCTTTTTATACCTATAACTTGCGGTATATACACCTAAGCCTTTGCTCACAAAATCCATTAAACCTGCTCTAATTATTTCTGCATCTTCAGAATGTAAAAAATCGTAGGCAGATTTTCCAATCATATCTTCGGGAGAGTACCCTAATAAAGTATATGATGAATTGGAAATGTAATTGTACACACCATATATATCATGACGTGTAATCATATCGGTTGCATTTTCAGCAATTAGCCTATATTGTTCCTCACTCTCTTTAATATGTATATCCTTCAGCACTCTTTCGGTTGCATCACGTGATACCGCTACAATTTCTGTTGGCTCTTGAGTAATATGATCATATATTAATTTACCGCTGGTTTCAATCCAAATGTATTCACCATTTTTCTTTTTAAACCTATATTCGAAACGAATTTTTTTATCAGAATTTATAATGGAATTAAGCTGTTCACTCATTTTAGAAATATCTTCTTCATGAAAATAATTGATCAGTTTTTTTCCTAATACTTCATCTGGAGTATATCCAGATAACTCATAAATTGCAGGAGATGCATATAAAAAATCGCCAGATAAATTATGTAAAGAGATTACGTCGTTTGTGTTTTCAGCTAATAATCTATATGCTTTTTCGCTTCTTGAAATAGCTAGATCTAATTCATTTTTCTCTCGTAAATTTTCGTATTTTTTTTCTTGTGTAAGTATACTATGGTAAAGCCTATCGATGTGAGATTTCAATACATAATCATCAGAACCCTCCTTCATCATGTCCACCGCAATAGTTTCTGCACCTGTACCTGTAAGAGTAATAAAAGGTATATTTAATTGAAATTCTTTAAAAATACGAAGTGCTTCTAAGCCTGTAAAATTAGGCAACATAAAGTCTGATATAACTACATCTATACCATTATTTTTTAAAGCATTACGCAGCTCTACTTCGTTTTGAACTCTAATGTAATGAACTGGTAATTCATATTTCTTGAGTGCTCGTGTAAGTAATTCGTAATCCTCATTGTTGTCTTCAACAACTATAATAGTATATTTTTTTTGTTGTTGCATTAATTGTTTATATTTTGATTTAATATTACCCAATACATCCCTAT
>JAGVEE010000314.1 GCA_020058405.1 Sphingobacteriales bacterium | reverse complement strand
ATAAAAGGGCCTATTTTTACGATTGATGCAACTAATAATTTCTGGTTTGCTTCTACAAATGATGATAATAATTTACCGAATCAAAATGGTATGATTGATGATGACCTAAACAATATAACTATAGTATACAACCCAATAGCAGATGAAGGAGATTACGATAACCAATGTTTAATATCAAGCAGAATATTTGCTGACCCTTGTGAAGACCCGAACAATTGCCCTACAGACCCTTATTTATTGAATAATTGTACAGAATGTAACAGTGTGAATATAAACGCCAAACCCATCAACAAATACCTTAAAAAAATTATAAAAGAAATGAGGAGAGATACCTTAAACTTATATACCACACAACAATTCTTAAGTTTAGATTCTCTATTAAAAGTAAACTTTGCTGGTAATAAACCCAAGGTAGATTTAATAAAAGACAGAGCATTGCATTTAATGTTAAAAAAATATAACATTATTAAAAACGATTCAAGTTATGTTAGTGTTAAACCAGTAGCCTTACAAAAATTGCGTGTTAATTTAAACAACCGTTTAGCACGTGCAATAAATAAAGACGATACTGCCAGAATTGTACAAGTGCATTTAATTAAAGCTCATTTATTTTTATCGGAAAATATGCATACACAAGCCATTAATCAGTTAGATAAAGCATTGGATTATTTAGAGCCTTTAACAGAAAACTATAATGCAATTCAAAAACAAAAATGTTTGGTTCAAATAGAAGACATGGTTGAAAATAATTTAATTGATGATAGCACTCGAGTGGCAATGATGAAAGATTGTAATAATATAAATAACACCGGCAGTTTTTCATCAGCAAGAATTAGTAATCATAAACCAGAAAACACTAACATTGATGAACCTATCATCAACCTAAAACCTAACCCAAGTACCAATTATATATTTGTTGAAATGAAATATTTTTCATCAGAAAAAATTAGTATTTATTTAATGGATGTAGCAGGTAGAGTATTAATAAATACAGAATTGCCAGAAAATCAATTCAGAAGTAATATAGAAAATCTACAATTAGATTTAAGCAATTATTCAAAAGGAATCTATTTACTAAAAATAAATAATGGAGAGTTTAGCAAAGTGAATAAAATTATATTGAATTAAATGTTTCAGTAAATCCGAGAATACGAAAGACAGAAAATCCGTTAAACCGCAAATCCGATAGATTGATTTAACGGTCTTTCGGATTAACGGATTTTCGGTTTATCGTTGAACCGATAGTTTGCGAACAATTTTTAACTCTTTCTGAACAAATTCAACTAGGTAAACACCGTTCTCAAAATCGAGCATATTATAGGTTTTATCATAGTTGCCTCCCTTGTAATCTTTAATAGTTTCCGACTTAACTAATTTTCCATCATTATTATAAATGTTGATGGTTACAGGAGAGGCTTCTGTGAAATTAAAGTTCAAACTCAATTGATCTTTAGCTGGATTAGGGAACAATTTTATTTCTTCGTCTTTTTTTGCACCAATTTTTTTCAAGTCTTTATCCGATGCCTTCATCAGTTTAATTACTGTTTTTTTAGTACCATCGTTAAACACAAACATTTGCATTCCCTCCTCTTCCTCATCATTTTCAAACGCAAAATTTCCGCTTTCATCAAAATTAAATTTGATATGTGGAAGCTCTGGGAATTCTGGAAATTCTGGAAGTTCAGGATGTCCAGGTACTTTAGGCGCTCTTGGTACTTTATGTTTGTATATTTTTACAGTTCCTTCTTCATCGTCTATTTCAAATTCTTTTAAAACAGAGTCGTTCAAAACAATTAATTCCGAATTCATTTTCTTTAAATCAGCATTCATTCTTTTCATATCATGCTCCATTCTAACATGCATTTTTTTAGAATCTAATTTGAGCTCGGAGTTGTTTTTTTCAAACGCTTTTTTTTCAGCCGCAGTTAAATCTCTAAAGTTTTTACCATTAATTATCGTATCCGTATCAGTTATGGTTATAATCATCGGACTTTTTTCTTTTTTCTTTTTACCGTTTTTGTCTTGTCCGTTTGAACTCGAAACTACCACTACAACTCCCAGTAATAATACTGTTAAGCTTGTTGCTACATACTTTTTCATATTTTTTATTTTTAATGATGATTGATGAAACAAAAGTATAGTGGGTTTGCAGTCCTATTTGTTAAAACGAGGTTAACGAATGTTAAAAACTGTTAAATGGCTTGAATTGATACAGTTTTGCCTTACTTTTGTAGGGTTATGTCGAAGAATAAATTTAGAATCATTTTGTTTTTAATGAGTGTGGCACTTATAGGCATCGTAAGCCTACAATATGCCATGATTAAAGATTCGTATGTGCAAAAGCAACAATTGTTTGATCAGAATGTAAATGCTGCTTTAGTTGATGTGGTAAAAAAGGTGGAGAAATTGGAAGCCTTAGATTTCATTCAAATGAAATCTGAACGCATCAATAAAATTTATGTTAAAAAACAAAACAACTTACCAGTAATGGAATTAACAGGGCAAGTGCTTCCGGATGTACAAGAACTTCAAAGAATAAAACAAATCGAACTCGAGCGAAAACATAATTTAATAAAACGTTCGCATAATAAAATAAGTATAAAAGCAGATAGCCTTCAAAAAATTGCAAATGAATTTGAATTTACTATAAATAATAAATCATTTGAAATGAATATGCCAGATATTTCGATTTGGGAAGATAGTACGGGTTTTAAAAAATTCAATAAATCTATTGCTGAAAATTTCACATTTATAAACGATTCAATAGATACTTACTTCAATTATACAAGTCCGGATATTTCTAATAAAAAATCGAAACTAAGCAGACCAGCTACTAGAGTAATAGTGCGGAATGACATTTCTCATCAGGAACCTCCCGCACCTCCAGAGCCACCTGCTTATTTACAAGGCCCCTTCATGTTATTTAACCAAGATGAAACTCCTAAACGAAAAGCAGCAAAGTCTTTTCTTGATAAACAAAAAAATAAAAGAGAAGATGTTTTGAAAGATTTGGCTGCAGAATTAGATGCACTGAATGTGCCAATTGAAAAAAGAATTAATCCTCAAACAATAGATTCATTTCTTTTTTTAGAATTACGTAAAAGAGGAATCAACTTAGAATATAATTTATTAATTAAAAACAATTCACAACATAAAATATTTTTTACGAATGTAGATGAGGATATAGAACCTCTACACGATTATTATTCGGCAGTATTATTTGAAAATGTAGGCAAAGAAAATGCTCCATACATTAACATTTCATTCCCCGATAAACAGAAAATGTTGAGTGAGCAAATGGGTTCGGTACTCGCATCTTCAACATTATTAGTATTGGTCTTACTCGCATGTTTTATATATACATTGCAAGCTATTTTAAAACAGAAGAAACTTTCGGATTTAAAGAACGACTTTATTAATAACATGACGCATGAGTTTAAAACACCAGTATCTACTATACTCTTAGCATCCGAAGCATTAAAAGACCCGATTGTGGTAAAAGACGAACCTCGAGTGTACAGATTAGCGAGTATTATTTACGATGAAAACTTACGCCTAGGCGAACACGTAGAACGAGTATTGAATATGGCGAGAATGGATAAGGGAGAAATTAAACTGGCCATGAACAGCGTTTCATTGCATGATACTATTTCTGAAGTATTACAACACATGGATTTATCTCTCAATTCTAAAAAACAAACTATCCAATTAGACTTAAAGGCAGAAAATGATTTAGTGTATGCAGATGCTTTTCATTTAAAAAATATTGTGCAAAATTTAATAGACAATGCAAGTAAGTATGGTTCAACAGAAACCAAAATTGTGGTAAGTACCGAAGTGCAAAATAAATTTATATGTATAAAAGTTCGCGATTTTGGAATTGGAATGAAGAAAGATCAAGTAAAGAAAATATTTGAACCATTTTACAGAGTACCAACCGGAAATTTGCACGATGTAAAAGGTTTCGGCATTGGCT